>PWLN01000428.1 GCA_003559375.1 Balneolaceae bacterium
CTCGGGGCAAAATAGATAATAGCATTGATGCCTGATACCTGGTTAAAAAACGCGAAAAGGAAAGCGAGAACGATAGGAAATTTATACCGCTTGCTGAAAAACTCTCTGAGTGGTGTATTTTTGCCCGGATCCACGTCACTGGCCTGAATGGCTTTCAGGGAAGATTCCACTTTTTCGGGATCAATTAACCTCAGGATTTCTTTAGCTTCCTCAATCCTGCTTTTTGCAACTACAAGCCAGCGAGGGCTTTCGGGCAGTGTGAATACAAGGATTAAAAAGAGTGATGCAGGTATAATTTCAACACCAAGCATCCACCTCCAGCTCTCAATGTTTTCCGTACCTATTAAAAAGTTGGAGAAGTACGCGATAAGTATTCCAAGAACAATGTTAAACTGGAACAAGGCAGTCAGCTTGCCACGGCTTTCTGTAGGTGCAATTTCAGAAATATACATGGGTGCAACCACCGATGATGCGCCGATGCTTAGTCCACCAATAAAACGGGCAATCATGAGTGTATAAACTTCAGGTGCAAATGCAGAGCCGATGGCTGAAACCAAAAAGAGGGCAGCAATCCAGATGAGTGAGAGTTTTCGGCCAAACCGCTGTGCAGGAATACCACCAAAAATTGCGCCAATGATGGTTCCGTAAAGTGCCATGGCCACAGTTTGGCCAATCATGATGTCACTGAGTCCCCACATCAGCTGGATATTCTGTTCACCACCGGAGATCACGGCTGTATCAAAGCCGAAAAGAAAACCTCCCAAGGCTGAAGTAATTGCCCAGAAATAGATTTTATGCTGTTTCATTATTTATCAGGTCGTTATGGTTAGAAGTAATCGATAGTACATTTTTAATTTGTAAAATGTTTAAGATGTGTCCTTATTTTTTTTGTTTCATGATTTATTAAGCAATTGTTTGAAAACTCCCCTCCCTAAAAAGGGTGATTGGGGGAGTGTATTATGGTATTAGCTAAAGGTTTTACCCCCGCTTAATCGAGGCTGTCTCAAAAGTCGGCTTTGCTATTTTTAAGCTTAAAAAAAATTAGGTAATGGAGAATAAAATTGATGCCCTGCTCTTTCGACCCTCCCTCCGACGCAAAAGAACGCCGCATGGAGGGGAGCTCCTTATCAAACATCTCAATGAACTAAAAATTTTCAGGTTTTAACATTTTAGATTTTACTTTTGAGACAGCCTCAAAGAAACCCCGCACCGCATAATTCCCTCACAATAAATTTTGGAGTGATTTGAACGGTTATCGGGGTGGTGCCTGGGTTTTGTATACACATCAACAACATTTCAGCGGCCCGCTTTCAATGATATTCTTTATGTAGTAGTCGTCCTCGTTAACCGGCAGCAAAATGGTTTCGTCTGTAGATGAATCCGGCAGGGTCTTTTTTTCCACCCCGCCGGTTGGCTGTTCAAATGAGTTCACACGTTCATAATTATTTATTAATTCCATATGGATTTCAGCGGCCAGAAATCAAGGCTCACCAGGTTTGCCGTACCACCTTCCGAGTACAGGATGATATCCTGGCTTTCAGGTGCGGGAAAAATCCGGTTTGTTATTACGTTTTCCCCGTCGTTTACAAAAACTTCTACCGATGACCAATCTACAAAAATATGCAGTTTTACTTTGCCATCTGCAAGGCGTGCCGGCGCATCATTTCTCTGGCCGAAATTCTCGTGGAAATCATCTTCGCCGGAATGGGTTCGGTCAACAAATACTGTGCCGTTTACCGTGTCGTAGCCCACAAGGGTTTCTTCGCCATCACCGGCCCGGAGCCTGAGCCCTGCGGTTTCGGAATCGCCCGGCTCCAGTTCCACTATAATCTCATAAGCTTTGCCTGAAATGCCTTCACCTGCCAGGGAGTGATCGCCTTCAGAAATTTCCAAATTCTGAATGCCCACATGTGTATCGCGGAGCACTTGAAGTTCTTCAACCGGACGCTGAGTTACCCTGATATTGCCCTCAATGGTTTCCAGGTGAAGGGACCTGGGGATCGATTGTGCACTTCGCCAGGGATAGGTGGGGATATCGTTGGCATAATTCCAGTTATTCATCCAGCCAATCCACAATCTTCGGCCATCATCTTCCGGTATATTATTCCAGGAAATTGCTGCATAATAATCCGTACCATAATCAGCCCAGATAATCTCTCCACCGGATATCGATTCATCCGGAATGAATTCCGTACCATTCCAATCGCCGATAAAATATTGCGATCCTGATCCGCCTGCGATTGCACCTGGATTTATATCTACATGAAGCACCCATTTAATGTTATTTGGATCTCCGTCTAAGGCCAGCGGAAATAAATCAGGACATTCCCAAATCCCTCCCGTTGCACCGGCGGGCCCGAAGTCGCTTAAAAACTCCCAGTCAATCAAATTGTCGGAAGCGTAAAATTGCACTTTATACTGTCTTGGTAAAGCAACAACCATAACCCATTGCTCTCTTTGTATATCCCACATTACATTCGGGTCACGGAAATCGGGGTCGTTGAATTCCAAAACCGGGTTGCCTTCGTATTTGGTAAAAGTTTCACCGCCATCGATGCTGTATGCAAGCGACTGTGCCTGCCAGGTTGACCCGTCTTCACGGGTATAATGACTGGTATAGGTTGCAATAATGGGCACCCTGCTGCCATCACCAAAACCGCTCGTGTTGTTATGATCGACAATGGCACCGCCTGAAAATATGGCCTCTTCCTCTTCTTTCCCGTATGGTATGGCAACCGGCTTGTGCTCCCAGTGCACAAGATCGTCGCTTACGGCATGATACCAACTCATGTATCCCCAGCGGTTTCCAAAGGGATTGTATTGATGGAACATGTGATAACGCCCTTCATAGTAAACAAGGCCATTCGGATCATTCATCCAGTTGATGCGGGGAGTGTAATGAAATTGCGGGCGGTATCTTTCGGTAAAGGTAACTTCGGCTTCAAGATGCTGATCGATGAGGGCTTCGTCAAAAGCCGTTTCTGGCTGTTCAGTCTGCCCGCATGCGGTATTGCTAAACATCATGCCAATGAATGTGAGAAATGATATGGTTGCATATGTTAATGTCTTCATAACTTTAGTGAGTTAGGCATTTAATGCGTGGTTAATTGCAATTCATTTAGTGTTTACTGTAACTCATCTGTAAAAAAAACCATCATCAACCTGATATCAATCGTGGTTCTGCCATCAATTTCAACCGATTGGCGCTAATAATCAATAAAACTAACTACATGAGATCGCTCCCATAAATATTAGTGCCCCAAATGGGAATGTAAAAAAAATCATTTTGAATTACCATAGAAGTAGTATATACATTATTAACAATATTATAAAGAATAAATTAACACTATAAATCTATAGAAATTATCTTGTGTTGTCCTGAAAATTTTTTCTAAATCCCAATGATTTTGAGAGTATATGCGTGTTTTAATGAAACCGTTCCCATTTATCTGGTGTACATTTTCTCCGGGACTGATGAGATATAAATAATGCTATTTCCGGCAATAAATCCGGGTGGAGAAATGCACAGTTGTTCGTGGCGAGTGGGATGTATGCAGAACGCAATGCGCTTAGTGCTGTACGTGTTTAGTTCGTTTCATAGCCAAAAGATCTGCCTGCAGCCAGCCATGAGCTTCGAATGCAACCCCGAATAAATACATTCAGGTAATGCTGAAAAAATGTAGTAAGGATAAACGCCCTTGCCAACTCATTGATGGAAGTTTATCGGATATCAAAATATTGACTGATACTCTGTTTCACCAGCTTCTGAAAATGCCAGACACCAAGCTCACGTTTTACCGAAAAGCGTCCTTTGTCATAAGCATCTGAACGCAGGCCAATCTGTACAGCTTCACATATATCTATGTCTTCCTGCTGTATATCGGCACTGGCTTTAAGATCACTTTCGGTTGTTCCCCTCGCAATCGCCTGCTGCCGGTCAGAATAAAAGAAATCAAAAATTACGCGGCATTTATCATGTCCTGCAGGCTCAATAATATTGGTCTGAAGCCGTCCCGGCAATATGTTCAGCATGATATTTGGATAGATAAAATAATAATATGCGCGTCCGTCTTCCACGTTGTAGGGATTATCTGCCGTATTACTGCTGAAAGGGCTGTATTGCAGAGAATAAAAATCATCCGTTTCCGTAACATAATTCCTGTAATCGAGCAATGTTGCCAACTCCGGGTGCACAATAGGAATATGATATCCTTCAAGATAATTATCTACATAAACCTTCCAGTTACACTCTATAACGTCTACAGTTGTGGTATGATACTGCATATCTGAAATGCGAATCGGAGCAATTCTCTCATTAATTCCCTTCATTACATTTGGAAGCGGATCCGGATTCTCATTCAGTGTGATAAATACCAGCCCTTCCCATGTGGAAGTTTTTACAGGTCTGAGGCCGAAATCCTTTTTGTCGAATAGTTCAACCCTGTCGAACTGTGGCACTCCACGCAGAGAGCCATCCATTAAATAGGTCCACCCGTGATACTGGCATTGCAGTACGGATGTTGTGCCTTTTTTAACCGACATAGGCCCTCCCCTGTGCTTACACACATTATAAAATGCTTTTATTTCCATTTCATTTGTGCGAATAATGATCACCGGATTATTCCCAATGGTGCGGCAAATGGAATCACCTGGATTGGGGATTTGGCTTTCGTGACAAGCGAGCTGCCACTGTCTCGAGAAAATGGCAACACGTTCAATTTCAAGGTAATCCGGATCAGTATAATAGGCAGAAGGAAGAGTCTCAGCCCTTTCAATGGGTTGTATCGTCAAATCACTGTTATTTAACAGTTGGTATATCCGCTCATTTTTTAATCCAGCCACATTACGACCCATTTAAAATGATAGATCTTTGATTTGGAGGTTTTCATTCTTTAGGGTTTTCACCATACACATTTTCACCCTGCTGGCTGTCCTGAATGAAAAAGTATATCAAAATCGGCAACCCGATCAAGATAATGAACAGTAAAAGCAGCCACCAACCGGATTTGCCAATATCATGCAACCTTCTCATACCAACTGATATGCCTGGCAATATAACGATCAACGTATAGAGCTTGGCAGCTACATCAAACTGGCTAATTGACTCACCTGCGTAATATAAAACACTCAGAATTAATGTGTTAATTATTGCAAATGTCCAGAATTCTATTCTTCTTGACCTTCCGTTAAAATCTATCATTCTTTTAAAAGGCACAAAAAACCACGCAGGAATATTCTTTAGCTCGTCCACAAATAAATAATATGTTTTAAAATAACGTCGCTGTTATTATTTAGAATTGAAATTTTTTGTTAATAAAACGGTGGCACAGAATGCAGGCACAGCTTGATTATAAGTTGAATGATGCTAATGTACCGAAATTAGCAGTTATCCTGACATACTATTTAACAACAAGAGGGCTGGATAGAGTATCTGAGTCCGTAGAATACCGTTTTCGTTATTTTAAAACGGTGCAAATATACATAGTCCGAATTTGTTCGGAAACCTTTTTTATTCAGATGTCTCCGTGAAGCCCTCTGTCATTTTGAGTATATCATTAGAGAGCTTTAAACCACTCCTGAAAATATTGGCCAACAACTGGTGTGAGTTTTTTCTCTCCATTGAGAGACCCAATAAGGCTCATTACCCAGAATACAAATAGTACAATCCAGGCAATTAAATTGATAACAGGAATAAACCCAATTACAAAAGAAATAAGTAATAACCCCAGCATTTGCCTGATGTAAAATGAAGCGAGTTCTCCCTTATTTTCACCCTGATTCAGAACAAGTGCTACGATCCATCCGATCAATGTAATGTGAGCAACGATACCTTTAGTTTTATCATCCATATTTGTAAAAGTGATTAGTTAATTGATATAATTTGATAGAAGTATCATTTCAGAAAAATAGTAATTAACAAGAAGAATCCTCAATAACTTTTTATTTTAAAATTATCGTTTAAGCTTCAAAGATTAAGCTGTTTATTACAATGCCCCTGGAAACCACATAAATAATTCAAAAAATTCATGTTAATTACAAAACAGAAGCAAAGGCCTGTCTTTGTTATTTTAGTGCCGAATAATTCACTTAACCTCATTTAAAATTCTATACTATGTCTATTCATCGGCTATTAGCGTCCATCTCCGTCTTTTTTACATTACTGCTCATTTCTTGCGCCACTACAGGCAATACCGGTTTCAGCTCCTCTCCTACCCATGGAGTTACTGTTTTTCAACCGGATCGCCCCATACCCTATCCTGTTGATGTGCCTGAATCTTTTGAATTTGCGATTCTAAATGGCACAAGATCGGCTGATGGGGCTTCGGGGTCGAATTACTGGCAAAACTATGCTGTGTATTCTCTGCATGCTGAAATTGATCCTACTACACATACACTTTTCGGTTCCGGTAAAGTCGTATACCAGAATAATTCCCCTGATAACCTTGACCTGATTGTGTTTGAACTTGCCCAAAATCTACATAAGGCCGGCACACCAAAAATGGATATAACCGAAATAACCGGTGGAATACATCTTAGCCGTGTTGCTGTTAATGGAACAGATCTTGAAGAAACCACCATGCGAGCAAGATGGATACAAGGTGGCAGTGGATATATTGTCGAAGGTACTCAACTCTATATATTACCTGATGAGGCCCTTGAATCAGGCGATGAAATGGAATTTGAGTTTGAATGGTCGTTCTTAATACCGGAAAGAGGTGCATCCGGACGTATGGGAAGAAGCAGGGATAATCTTTATTTCATTGCTTACTGGTACCCGCATGTTTCAGTATATGATGATGTTCATGGCTGGTTTTATGACTCATTTCTCGGAAATGCTGAGTTCTATCACGGTTTTGCAGATTACGACCTTACCGTAACCATGCCTGCAGAATGGCTTGTAATGGGAACAGGTGAGTTTTTAAATCCTGAGGAAACACTCTCCTCTCCTACTCTTCAGCGATATATAGATGCAGGCCAGAGTGACGAGCCCGTAATCATTGCTGATTTTGATGAACTCGAAGATGCCACCATAGAATCGGAAAATGGAAAGCTAACCTGGAAATTCCGGTCTGATAAAGTACGCGATGTTGCCTTCAGTGCAACACTTGAGTCGCGATGGGAAGGTGCGCGTACACCGGTTGGCGATCTCACAGGAAACGGTGAAATCGATTTTACCCGTATTAACACCTATTTCAGAGAAACCGCTCCGCTCTGGTTCAATCAAACCGATTATGCACAGCATTCCATTACTTTCCTTTCAGATTATATGCAATTTCCTTACCCGTGGCCTCATATGACATCCGTTGAGGGAGCGGAAATAATTGGCGGAGGAATGGAGTTTCCGATGATGACAATCATAGGAGATTACAACAGCGTTGGAGCTGTGCGTCTCTATGGCGTAACTGCACACGAGCTTGCGCACATGTGGTTTCCTATGATCATCAGTACGAATGAGCGCAGGTATACTTGGATTGATGAAGGTTATACAACGTTTCATACAAACAAAGCAAACATCGATTATTTTGGCGAAGAGCGTTTTAACGAAATGGATGTTTTCCGCGGTTATTTTCAGATTGCCGGAACTGAACTTGAAGGTGAAATCATGAGATGGTCCGATTTTCATTATCCCGGTATGGCTTATGGTGTAGCATCCTACCCAAAACCAGCATCTGTTCTGTATGCTCTTCGGTTTGTACTCGGAGAAGAAACATTCAGAAAAGCGCATCATGAATTTATCAACCGCTGGGCTTACAAACATCCATATCCATGGGATATTTTCAATACTTTCGAGGATGTTTCCGGCATGGACCTTTCATGGTTCTGGCGGGCATGGTATTATGAGACATGGGTACTTGACCAAAGTATCGCTGCTGTGTATGAACAGGACAATAATACCGTTATAGTAATCGAAGATCTCGGATTTGTACCCATGCCTGTAAAGCTGGAAATCACCTTTGAAGATGAAACATCAATACGAAAAACCCTCGATGTGGAGTACTGGCTTAGCGGACAAACAACCCGTGAAGTTGTGCTGGAAACAGATAAAAAAATTACGCGGGTACAGATAGACCCGGACAGAATATTACCTGATGTGGATTATTCTAATAACACATGGGAACAATAATGGAAAATTGATGGCAACAAATAGGTAATACTCGTAAAATTTTGCAAATTATCAGACACACAGAGAAAAATATTTTTTACCATTGATTTGTATTAAGAAAAACTGCATTTAAAATACCCGATTCCGAATGAAACTCTACCAAAAAGTTAAGCAGTCGAATACACTGCGATGGTTCTTTTTAGGCTGTGGAATACTTGCCGTTGTAGCACTTACGGGAATGAATGTCTACTCATTATATGCTCTAAGAGAGTCTACTATTGAGGCTGCAAAAGAAAACCGCAA
>PWLN01000222.1 GCA_003559375.1 Balneolaceae bacterium
CCTCATTACCAGCCAGGTTGCCGGTGCTGTCTCAACCCAACAGTCCGCCTGCGGAAAAGACTGGGTTACCACATCGTCCGTCCGCGAGCGGACTTGGATGGTTGTAGAGAAGGCAAGAGGATGAATAACCGAATAACTGACCACAGGCCACCGATTACCGATCACCGAATGCTGACCACCGCTCGCCGTTGCGCAATACAGAATACGACAGACCGGCCCGATCAGCCTGTTTCGCGAAATGCTCAGGATTTACAGTGTTAAAAGTAAACATGTCGAAGTGGTGAGGAATCACATGGCCCATGCCTGTTTCCTTCGCAAACCGTACGGCTTCTTCGGCGTTCATATTTCCGGCAACTCGACGTTCCGGAGCCCAGCCGTTGATTGGAAGAAATGCCAGATCGATCCGGAAATTCCGGAGACGTTCAGATAACCCCGGATACAACCGGGTGTCACCGCTGTGGTAAATTATCCACGGACCAATTTCGGCGATAAAGCCAAGGAAATGGTGATGGCCCTGTTTGTCTGTCTTGAGTTCATCATGTGCCGAAGCGATACCGTGGAACCGGACACCGCAAACCTCTCTCATGAGTCCGTCATCGAGTCCGATCATACGGTTGTACGGAAGGGAGGCGCGTTCGGCTACAGTTGAACGGTTGGCTTCGGGCCCAATGAGTGCAGCACCGGGATTGGCTTGCAGTAGAGGACGTAGTGTTTCCGCATCCAGGTGGTCTGTGTGATTGTGGCTGCTGGTAATGATGTCAATTCCATGCAGGCGCGATGGATCGATTACCCTGCCGGTCATACGGACATGGGGTTTATCGGTACCATCGTATTTTCTGGTTAATGAATCAGACAGGTAGGGGTCAAAGAGTATTGTGACCTCGTTCCATATTACCAGAAAACCGCTTTGGCCGAGCCACCAGACATGCAGCTGGTCGTTCCCGGAGGTGCGGCACTGATTTACATCAGCCAGAAAAGCTTCATCTTTCAGGAAAGGTTCTTTCATTCCATACCAAGTTTTGCGCGTACCTGCCGCACACCTTCGACCATGGCTTTCAGTTTTTTTCTGGCAGCCCACCGGGCAGTCTGGCTGAGTCCGCAGTCAGGTGCAAATGCAAGTCGTTCGGCAGGGGCATGACGCAGGCAGAGTTTTACCCGATTACGAATATCCTCTGCGGTTTCGATGTAGTAGCTTTTCACGTCTACAATGCCCACAGCAACCGTTTTTTCCTCGGCAATTTGGGAGATTATCTCAATTTCGGCGAACTCACGATTCGCCATTTCAACGTGAATTTCATCTACGTTTAGATTGAGAAATGCAGGGAAAAGCGGTGCATAACGTCGATAGCCGACCGGATGCCCTTTGTAATTTCCAAAACAAAGATGAGTGGAAAGGCGGGCCTTCCCGACAACAGGTTCGATTGTACGGTTGAAGATATCTACAAACCGTTCCGGGTCTTCACGATAACCGTAACAACTCATTGAAGGCTCATCAACGGTTATTTCCTTACATCCGGCATCAACAAGTTTCTCCAGTTCCTTTCGGATAATAGGGAGAAGAGCTTCTGTTACGGCATAACGATCCGGATACTGTTCATTGGGAATGAGGCGGCCACTCATGGTGTAGGGGCCGGGTACACTCGCTTTTAGAGTAGGGCCGTCAACAGGGGCAAGACGTTTGAGTCGTTCGAATTCTTCAATAACTCCAAGGCCATGCGGAGCTGTGAGTGAGCCGGTGATACGATGTTTTCCGCGCTGGTCGTGTGCCGGCGGACCAAATTGGCGAGGTGATGCACTTTCAAGATCGATGCCATCAAGGTAACCATAAAAAGAGAGATTGAAATCCAGTCGAGTCTGTTCACCATCGGTAATCACATCCAGTCCGGAAGAAATCTGGTCATGAATCGCAGCAATCACGGCATCATCCTGCATCTCACTGATATCATTGATGCCAAAATCAGTAAGATGTCGGCTGGCATATTCAAGCCATCCTGGTATGGGATAACTACCAATAACGGTTGTACGCATGGGTTGCACATTCTGCAGAGAATTATTACTCATTATTCTGTCTGAATTATTAGAAATGGGTATTACTCTAAATATATCTCATCACTGAATCTAATCCCACCTAAAGTCATCAATCCAGTTTTTCAGAGATGTGTCATCTTCAGAAACAGAAAATCAATCTTTAAATCATTTTCATATAGGAATGCTTCTTCAGGCATTATTAAAACATAATTTCTGTAAGGGTTGATTCTTGCTATACGGTATTATACCGACAGGAAGTGAAAACAAAAATAAATTTTTATTGGAATTGCATACTAATCATTTATCTGGAATATCATTAAGTATTCTCATCGTATTCTTAATTTCCGGTGTTGTTAATGATCCTGTGAATCAGATACGTACCCAAAAAGAATTTTCAATTAACGGGGACAAATTACAGAATCAGACCGATCGTGAATCGTGGCGTATCCAACCCTGGGTAGAAGATAATCGATATTGGCAGTATAAGGGTAAGCCAATCATGCTGCTGGGAGGTTCAGACCAGGACAACCTGTTCAATCATCCGAATATTGGGCCTGCGGGACTGGAAGCACATCTTGATTTGCTGGTTTCTGTTGGTGGGAATTACGTGCGTAATACCATGTCGAGCCGCGATCGTATCGATCCTGATAGCGATCTTTACAACGATATCAACCGTTATCCCTTCTATTTTGATGAAGAGGAAGGCTTGTATGATCTGAACCGGTGGGATGAAATCTACTGGGAGCAGTTCAGCGAATTTTTAAGAATGACAGCCGAGCGGGATATCATCGTACAGATCGAAATCTGGGACCGCTGGGATATGGGTGAAGTGTGGGGAGGTGCGTACTCGGCTGTGGCATGGTCGGGGCATCCATACAATCCCCGTAATAACATGAACTACACCGAAGAAAATACCAATCTCTTTGAAGACCGCTGGCAGAATTACCCCATATTCCGCACCATTCCGGAGCTGGATGATGCTCCAATCGTTCTTGCATACCAGGAAGCATTTGTCTCCAAACTACTTGAGCTTACGTTTGAATACGGACATATACTCTACTGCATCAGTAACGAAAGTACAGCAACGGAGGAGTGGAGCCGCTATTGGGCACATTTCATACGACAGAAAGCGGATGAAGCCGGGGTTGGAATTGAGCTGACGGAAATGTGGGATGCACACGATTTGACGAATCCCATGCATCGAAGAACATTCGATCATCCCGAACTATACGATTTTGTGGATACCTCACAAAATAATATTCGAACCGGACAGATCCATTGGGACAACATGCAGGCAGCCCGGAAGATGGTAGCAGATCCGCCTCGGCCGATGAATAATAACAAAATATACGGAGGTTCCGCACTTGGAGGAGGTGTTGATGAGGGTACAAATAAATTCTGGCGGAATATTCTTGGTGGCGTGGCCTCATCACGGTTTCACCGGCCAGGGCCACGAGACGGTTTTTTCAGCATTGGCCTGAATGAACTGGCACAAACACAAATACGCAGTGCAAGAATTTTCTTGGAAGAGTTTGATGTGTTTCGTGCTGAACCGGATGTAGACAGCAGCCTGCTCGGCAACCGAAATGAAAATGAGGCCTATCTGGCAACTATCGAGGGTGAACAATATGCTGTATTCTTCCCGGATGGAGGTTCGGTGATTCTTGATATAAGCAATCTTGGCGGGACCTTAACTTATAAATGGCTGGATATCAATAATAGTGAATGGACTGTTGAAACAATTATGGAAGAAGAAACAATGATGGAATTAACGGCGCCCGGTTCAGGACAGTGGGTTGCTTTGGTATATCATACTAAATGAATTAATAACCTGGTAAACCTTTAATTAAAAAAATCACTTAATAATGAAGATGCTTACTAAGATAATGAATCGGGCCAATGTGTTGATTTTTGTAATGTTAATATCTGGTAGTTTACCCAATCTGAATGCAAAACAACTGTCAGTAGATTATTTGTCGGAAATGGAAATACCGAAGCCGAAACGAATCATGAATGACAGCGATGCCATTCAGCCCTATCATAACAATCCATGGTACTGGCAATACAAGGGAGAACCGGTGATGCTGCTTGGCGCATCAGACCGGGATAATCTCTGGCAATGGACCGGTCAGACATTGATTGATCAGCTCGACAGGATGAAAGCTGCCGGCGGAAACTATGTGCGTAATACCATGAGTGACCGGAATGAAGGCGATACGTTTGCTGCAAAACAGCTTGATAACGGTTTGTACGACCTGGAACAGTGGAATGAAGAATATTGGGATAAACTCCGGTTTTTTCTGGAAGAGACATATAAACGCGATATAATTGCACAATTGACATTATGGGACTGGTTTGACCTCTCCGGCGATCATGTATATGGAAGATTTGCGGTTCACCCCCTGAATCCGGAGAATAACATTACATGGGATGAAGGCACAATTGAGGATGCATGGGATTATTATGGAGGATCACTCAGCAACAATAATGAGGCGGTACTTGAATATCAGCACCGTTTCATCCGCAAACTTATTTCGATAACCTCTCAATACGGACATGTACTTTATAACATTGGTAATGAAAGTGGACTTAGTGTAGAATGGGACAATTACTGGGCAACCTTCATCAGAAATGTTGCTGCTGAAAACGGCAGAACCATCTATGTTACAAGCATGAAATTTGCGCCGGATACGTCAGTACGACAGGCCATGAGCAACCGGGATATTTACACATTTGCCGATGTATCACAAAATAATCAGGACGCTCTCGGGCCGGTGGGGAAAAAACACTGGGAAAACCTGGTTTTCTGGAGAAAGATGATTGCCATGCAGGATGAAGGGCCTATGCCTGTCAATAACGAAAAAGTGTATGGAAGAGGTGTGGGCGAAAATACTGCGGCGGGAACCGAGAAAGAAGCTGTAGAACGATTCTGGAGAAATGTGTTTGGCGGTGCTGCATCCACACGTTTTCACAGGCCGGCGATCAGGGCAGGTGGTGCGTGGGGCTGGGGGATTGGATTGTCGGAAAGAGCCGAACAAACCCTCCGTGCCGTGAACATGTTCCTGGATGAATTTGACCTGTTTAATGCCGAACCCTACGAAAATTGCGAAACCGTGGGCAATTCTGTGGATTCCTACTGTCTGGCAAATTTGGGCAAACAATATGCCGTCTACTTTCCCGGCGGACGCGCTACGGTGCATCTTGATCCATGGGTTTATGCCAATAGAGTTGCCATCAAATGGTTGGATGTTGCAAGCCTGACCTGGAGTGAGGAAGAGATCGTGGAGCCAGTATGGGATGATTTTGACGGTACCGACTGGTGGGGGCCTCAAAGGATAATGACACTTGCACCACCGAATCACCGGTCTTATGTGGCAGTAATCCAGGTGATCGATTCTTGATTTATACATGAAGGAACCAAGTCATTTTTATTAAAATCAAATTCATATCTATGCGGAATAGAATTCATGGTTTTGTGCTGTTCATAATTATCACCGGTTTTTCGTTTAACCCGGTTATTGCCCAGCCCAGAATTATTTTCGATACCGACTTCGGAGGTGATGCCGACGACCTCGGTGCGCTGGTAATGCTCTATAATATGATGGATCGGGGCGAACTGGATCTGCTCGCAGTGATGTCATGGTCAACCGAACGCTATACGATTCCAGCCATCGATGCAGTGAGCCGGTTTTATGGTTACGGAGATATTCCTTTAGGCGTCAGGAAAGACGGTACCCACTATCAGGCATGGAATTACAATGAACCGATTGCCAAAGCAATGGAGTATGAAAGAACATACGATTCCGTGCCTGATGCTATTCACCTGTATCGTAAAATCCTTGCAGCCAGTGAAGATAATAGTGTGATCATCGTAACCGTAGGTCCGCTGATGAACATCAAAAATCTCATTCAATCGGGCCCGGATCACTATTCAGATCTGCCAGGTAACGAACTGATTGAAAAGAAAGTAGAGAAATTTGTGATCATGGGCGGACGCTTTCCCGAAGGGGAGTGGGAATGGAATTTCAGTGGAAATATGCCCGGTGTAACGCGGTTTGTCCTTGATAACCTCACTGTTCCCATTACATTTTCGGGGTTTGAAGTGGGCTTGCCAATAAGAACTGGTACCAGGCTGAACGAACTCGATCCTTCTCATCCGCTTTATATCGGTTATATGCATTTCAGTGAACACGCTTCCTGGATGGCCGACCGATTTGAGGGTGAAATCCTGGATAATGCATCCTACGATCAGACAGCGGTTCTTTATGCTGTTCGGGGTGAAATTTCCAACTTGTGGGAGTACGTCGAAGGAGGTTATGCAGTTGCCGATGATGACGGGGGAAATATCTGGATAAGTGAAGATCATCCGGTTAAACAACATTCATATCTCAGGCTGATAACCGAACCCGAAATTGTTGCTGAAATCATAGAATCAATCATGTTAAACAAATTTTAATGAGCTGTTAGATGAAAAAATATATAAAAATAAAATCGGTTTATTTTTGTATTGCAGTCATGATCGGGTTTTTGCCGGGTATCTCAAAAGCTCAGGAAGTTCAACAACTTTCACGGATTTCAGTTGAGGGAAACCGATTTGTTGATGAGGCTGGCAACACAGTAACGTTTCAGGGTGTGAGTATTGCTGATCCGCACAGGCTGAACAACGCTGGTCAGTGGAAACGGGGACTTTTCGAGGAAATTTCAAGTTGGGGTGCCAATGTGATCCGCGTACCGGTACACCCGCTATGGTGGAGAGAAAGGGGAGCAGAGCAATATTTCGAATGGATTGATGAGGCGATTGAATGGGCCAAAGAGCTGGAGATCTATCTGATTATTGACTGGCACAGTATCGGCAACCTCAGGACGGAACAATTTACAAGGGATATCTATGAAACCTCACTTGCCGAGACAATCGAATTCTGGAGGGTAATATCTGAACGGTACTCAGGTGAAACTACGGCTCCCTTTTACGAAATTTTCAACGAGCCAACCACGGCAAATGAAAGTCTTGGAGCCATCAGCTGGGACGAATGGAAAGATATCGTTTACAATATTATTACCATCATTTATGGGAATAATCCCGATGCCATTCCATTGGTGGCCGGTTTTGATTGGGGATATGATTTGACCCCGGTACGACATTCACCACTCGATATAGAAGGTATCGCTTATGTAACCCATCCGTATCCTCAAAAAAGAAGTCCGCCCTGGGTGGAAAAATGGGAAGACGATTTTGGATTTGTAGCTGATAAATACCCGGTATTTGCCACCGAATTCGGTTACATGAGGGAGTATGAGCGCGGCGCCCATATTCCTGTTATCGGAGATGAGGAATATGGTGAAATTCTGATCAACTATTTTCGTGAAAAGGGGATATCATGGGCAGCATGGGTGTTCGATCCGGCCTGGTCGCCACAGCTCATCCAGGACTGGGATTATACCCCCACCCGTTCAGGTGAGTTTTTCAGGAATGCAATGAGAAACAACTGATCTTTTGGCCCATTTTATGAAATAAGAATTTGAGTATTTGCTAACTTGAACGATTGATTAATTAGCAGTGCGCTATGCGCTTAGCGCTTTGCTTATGTGGAAATCTTTTTTCAGGTAATAGAATATTGAGAACCATTTTAAATAAAACTTTAACCGCGTAAAATTTAAACTTTAACAAAACTTTTAGAATGATGGGAAAAATTAAGGCAGGAGTTATCGGAATCGGTTTTATTGGAATTGCTCATATCGAAGCACTCCGCAGGCTGAACAATGTGGAAGTGATTGCTATAGCAGAGGATTCTGATGGTGCGGATGAAAAAGCAAAAAAACTTGGAGTGCCCAAATTGTATAGTAATTATAAAGATTTACTAAATGACTCCGAAATTGACAGTGTTCATATTTGTACACCCAATTTTTTGCATTATGAGATGTCTAAAGCAGCAATTCTTGCCGGTAAACATGTTGTTTGCGAAAAACCGCTCACTACCAGTGAAAGCGAGTCTGCCGAGCTTGTGGAACTTGCAAAAAGCCGGAACCTGGTGAATGCTGTAAATTTCAACATTCGCTTCTATCCGTTGATCCATGAACTCAATGCAGTGATCAATAAAGGAGTTTTTGGGGATATTTTTTCTGTTCACGGCTCATATCTTCAGGATTGGCTGTTTCATCCTACCGATTACAACTGGAGGCTTGAAAAAGATCTATCAGGAGACTCCCGTGCTGTAGCAGATATCGGTTCTCATTGGATGGATCTTGTGGAATTTTTTACCGGGTTAAAAATCACAGATGTTTTTGCAGATTTTGCAACCTTCCATAAAGTACGCAAGA
>PWLN01000226.1 GCA_003559375.1 Balneolaceae bacterium
CTCTGGATCGAAGTGTATACGCAGATGCAAATGGCGTTGGCAAAGGGGCATATATTCTAAAAAAGGAGAAAGGTAATCAACCTGAATTAATTATCATTGCAACTGGATCCGAAGTGCACATTGCACTTTCTTCAGCTCAAATGCTGGAAGATGATGGTTATTCAGTAAGGGTGGTGAGTATGCCATGCTGGGAGTTGTTCGAAAAACAGTCTTCAGAATACCAAGATAGTGTACTACCTGAAAGCGTTAAAAACCGTGTTTCGGTAGAAGCCGGTTCAACAATGGGATGGCACCGTTGGATTGGAGATAGTGGTATTACAATTGGTATTGATCAATTTGGAATATCGGCTCCATATCAACAAGCGTACGAGCATTTTGGAATAACTGCCGAAGCTATAAAAATGAAATGTGAACAGCTGCTTAGCTGAGTTGTTTCGGAGGTTCAATCTTGTGAACGGTTGTGAAGGTTATGTCGTCTTTCGGTACTTCATCGCCAATAAATTGTTCTATTGAGGATTGAACTTTTTGTGTGATGGTTTTTGCATGCAATGATCCGTAGATAGATAAAATACCTTCAAGCCTTTCTACTCCATACTCTTCGTTGCTGCTGTTTCGGGCTTCAATCAGTCCATCAGTATAAAGCAGAAGGCTGTCGCCAGGATAAAATTGGAATTTTTTTTCCTCAAGTTGCTTTTTAAGGGTTTTTGTAGTTGTCATACCCAGTGCAAAACCGTCAGAATTTAATCTGAATGTAGCATCATGTGCTTTGTTGTATACAAATGGGATGTTATGACCGGCTCTTGAAAAAATAAAATGATCTTCATTGTGAGGAAAAAAAGCCGCGCAGGCTGTAACAAAAGTTTTATCTTTTTTATTTGATTTGATATAATTATTCAGTTCAAGAAAAAGTTCTTTTGGCGTGGGTTCCAGCTTTTTGATCAGCAGGTGAACCAGTGCCTGTAACCTTACCATATACAGTGCGGCACTCATTCCCTTACCGGATACATCTGCAATCACAATATAGGTGCCTTTAATTGACGGAATTACATCTACATAATCACCACCCACTTCCTGGGCGGTGGCTGCAAATGAGTGCACTTCAATTTGATTAACTTTCATGCTCGACGGAGGCAGCAGGCTTAACTGGATATCACGGGCAAAGTCGAGCTCTTTTTGTACATCAGATTTTTCGAGAAGTTCAATTAATAGAATGATCAAAATGCCTGCGAAAGAGACCGGTAGTAGAACTGGATGAATGATATAACCCGTTAAACCCACAAGGATAAAGATATAATGTGCTAAAAAACCAACAAGAGAGATTCCAAAAACAAGGCGGCGTACAGGGTTCAGCCTTTTAGTTAAGGCTGATAAAACACTTAGCATCCGCTGGTAAATCGGAATATCATCGGGACGAGTATCAGGATTGATTTCCTTAACAGCATCGAAGTATAACTGTTTGAGCCGCTGAGAATCGGATTGAAACTCTTTCCCAAGCTGACGTGAATTCATACCGGTTACATACTCTTCGTAGAATGCTTTAGTGCTGTATGCAGATTTTGTTTCGTTTTTTAAAGCCATTTTATAATCATTAATACATGTGTGCTATATACATAATACGCATGAAGTACAAAAAAGTTAACAGCTTTGATTTTTAATAACTATTTTTTTGACTGATAGCTGATAGCTGATAGCTGATAGCTGATAGCTGATAGCTGATGGCATTCGTTTAAATCAATAATCAGACTTTTCTTGAAAAAATACATTAAAATAGCATCTGGACAGGGCTTTTGGGGCGATCTTCCCAATGCTCCTGTAAACCAGGTTAAGAAAGGGAAAATCGATTACCTGGTAATGGACTACCTGGCTGAGGTTACCATGTCGATTATGCAAAAACAGAAAATGCGCGATTCCAGATATGGCTACGCAAGAGACTTTGTTGAAGTAGTAGAATCCATTTTAGGGCATATACATAAAGATGGTGTTAAAGTGATATCCAATGCCGGAGGAGTTAATCCCATGGCCTGTAAAGATGCCCTGCTTGAAATTGCCAGAAAAGGCCGGTATATCGGTTTAAAAATTGCCGTAATTGACGGAGATGATATTCTGAAAGATTTGCCTGAATTATTAGATCATGGGCACGAGTTAAAAAATATGGAAACTGGTAAACCGATTAAATCTGTGCTCGACCGGCTTTTGAGTGCAAATATTTATTTTGGTTGCCGTCCCGTAGTTGAAGCCCTGAATCAAGGAGCCGATATAGTAATTACCGGGCGCGTGACAGATACAGGACTCACACTTGCACCCATGGTTCATGAATTTGAATGGGATTTTAATGACTTTCATTTAATGGCTTCGGGTACAGTGGCGGGCCATATAATTGAATGTGGCGGGCAGGTTACTGGCGGAAACTTCACAGATTGGCACACTGTAAATGAAATTGAGGATATTGGCTTCCCAATCATTGAAGCGTATCCGGACGGTACATTCTATGTGACAAAGCATGAAAATACCGGTGGACTTATCTCAGAAATGACTGTTAAAGAACAACTGTTATACGAGATTGGAAATCCTCAAGTATATATTACTCCCGATTGTATTGCTGATTTTACAACGATTCAGTTATCACAGGAAGGAATAAACCGTGTCAAAGTTTGGGGAATTCAAGGTAAACCCGAAACCCCAACATATAAAATATCTGCAAGTTATCTTGATGGGTACAAACTCACTTCCACTTTGGTCTATTGTTGGCCTGATGCATACAAAAAGGCTAAGGCTGCTGGAGAAATATTACTCAAAAGAGCAGAGAAATCAGGGTTGATTTTCAGAAATTCGAATGTGGAGTTCATAGGTTTAAACTCTTGTAATGAAGATCCGGGTATTTTAAATAAAGACCTCAATGAACTGAATGAAGTTCAAATGAGGATTTCAGTTCAGGGCAATTCAAAAGAAGACCTTGACCAGTTTGGTAAAGAAATAGCGCCATTAATACTAACCGGCCCCAGTGGTGTTACAGGATTTGCAGGAGGACGGCCAAGGGCAACAGAAGTGGTGGCTTATTGGCCTGCGTTACTTGATAAAAATGCAGCGAAGCCAAGAATTAATCTCTTTGAGGTATAAAGAACTCTACTTATCAAATTCAGGTAATTAAATTTTAATATCTGAAGTGCTGATTCTGCAAAAAATTGAGGAAGGTGTGTGAATAGTTCGTTAACTTCAGCACGAAATAATGAAACTATGATATAAACGATTTCAGATTTAAACAGCATGGTTATTGGTATTATCGGAGCAGGAATTTCCGGTTTAACTGCAGGGCGATTACTTGCAAGGGCAGGTCACGAAGTTACAATCTTTGAAAAAAGCAGAGGATACGGCGGCAGAATGGCTACAAGGTATGCCGGAGAAGGATTGTCTGCCAAATTAGACCACGGGCTTAACTATTTTACTGCTGAATTGCCAATTTTCCGGCAGTTTGCAAATGAACTCCTCGAAAAAGGCCTGATTCAGCCGTGGGGAAAACGTTTTGCAGGGTTTGACGGTGAAACACTTTTGGAAAAAGACCCCACAATTCCACCTGTAAGTTATTATACCTCAATTAATGGGATGAATAAGATCGGCAAATATCTGAGCAGGTGGGTAGATGTTCGTACCGGAACAAAGGTTGGTGGGTTAACATACATTGGGGCCAACCGGTCGAGGAAGCGATCATGGATGATAAATCTGACCACAAGTGAAGTGATGGGTGTTGATGCAGTGATCATAGCTCTTCCTGCACCGCAAGCGTATGGCATTCTGGGGACAACTACGGATGAAGTGAATACACTAAAAATTGTGCGGCAAATTGATGAGATACATTACAAAGCCGCTTTTTCATTAATGGTTGGCTATGGTAGAAACGGATTGCCGGAATGGGATGGCATTGTTTGCAGGAATAGCATTCTTGATTTTGTTTCAAATGAGGCAACCAAACGAAAAGAGCAGGAGTGTACATTTGTTCTTCAGGCTACAGACGAATTTACCAGAGAACATAAGAACAGTGATCCGGATACTGTGAAAAAAATGATGTTAACCGAGTTTGCGAAAGTTACGGGCGGTTGGTCAACCAATCCCGAATGGCATCAGCTTCATTTTTGGAGATACAGCCGGGCAAGGAAAAGTCTGGAATTGCCATATATTCTTCATGAAGATGATGAAAACCCACTTGCCCTCATTGGAGATTATTTTTACGGGAACACAGTAGAGCATGCCTATCAGTCGGGCTATTTACTTGCAAAACAATGGATTGAAAAAGCTTAATCAATATATCTCAAAGTACAAGGGAACAATAATATTGGGTGCAATATTTTTAACAGCATCCAATTTTTTTCTGATCTGGATACCTGTACTTATTCGCCGGACCATGGATGAGATAGAAGCACTTGGCGCTGAGTACGACACCGTTTATGATTCTGTTTTTACCGTACTTTTTTCCAGTGAGGCAGGAAATATCCTTGCCGTTAATTCGCTACTGCTCATAGGTACTACATCAATATATGGGTTATTACTGTTTGCGACCCGTCAAACTTTGATTGTCAGTTCCAGAAAAATTGAGTTCGACATTCGTAATCGAATCATGGATAAACTCATGGAGCTTCCTCAGCGTTATTTTGCAAGTAACAGTACTGGTGAGATTTACATCCGCACTACAGAAGATGTGGCACGGGTTAGGGAATATTTTGGGCCTGTACTTATGTATACAATTAATACGATAACACGTGCAGGGCTAATTATCACCATGATGATTATTGTAAACCCGCAGCTAACATTTTGGGCACTGGCACCATTACCGTTTTTATCAGCTTTTGCATATTGGGTAAGCGGATTTATCAATAAATATCAACTCATTATTCAGGAACAATATTCAAGAATTGCAGGAAAAGCACAGGAAACATTCAGCAGTATAAGGCTGATTAAGGCATTTAACAGAAAAGAATATGAGCAAAAACGGTTTGAAATTGAAAGTGATGAATACCGTAAGAAAAAGCTTAAGCTCGATTTGGTCGAGTCACTATTTCATCCCACTTTAAATTTACTGATTGGTGCATCAATATTGATCGTGATTTGGAAGGGTGGAGTAATGGTGATCGATGGGATTATTACCATTGGAAATATTGCGGAGTTTGTAATATATGTTGCATATCTCACCTGGCCGGTTGCATCCCTCGGTTATACGGTAAATGTACTCCAAAAGTCTCTCGCAAGCTGGGAAAGGATTGACAAAATGCTCACAGAACCCATCGATATACTCGATGATGAAACTTCACCAAATGGAAATATTGAAGAAATAAGAGGAGAAATCGAATTTCGTAATGTGAGTTTCAGGTATCCGGGCTCAACTGAATTTGCAGTGAAAAATATAAACCTGAAAATTGAAGCTGGAAGCAATGTTGCGATCGTCGGACGAACAGGTGCAGGCAAAACAACTCTGGTAAATCTTATACCAAGACTTTTCGACACAACCGAAGGTGAAATACTTATTGATGGCAAGAATATCAAGCAAAGGAATCTCAGGCATTTAAGAAAATCGATAGGATATGTTCCTCAGGAAACATTTTTATTTTCTACGACCATAAAAGAAAATATTTCCTTTGGCGTTGATAATGCGTCTATGGAAAAAATTGAAAAAGCAGCAGAAATTGCACAGGTTTTAGATAATATTTTGGAATTTGAGAAAAAATTTGAGACACTTGTAGGTGAAAGGGGTATTACGCTATCCGGCGGACAGAAACAACGAACAGCAATTGCAAGAGCTATAATAAAAAACCCTGAAATTATTATATTAGATGATTCACTGAGTGCTGTTGATACAAAAACAGAAGATGCAATAATGCATCATTTACGCGAAAAACTAACCGGCAAAACAACAATAATGATATCTCACAGAATTTCAACAGTAAAAAACGCAGACACAATTTTTTATTTGCAAGATGGTTCATTAACTGAGAAAGGAACTCACAGTGAATTAATTAAGCAAAAAGGACGTTATGCGGACATGTACAGCAAGCAATTAATTGAACAAGAATTAGCACAAATATAAAAAAAACAGAAACGGGGAATCTTTTGTTTGAATGGCAAAAGCCCATAAATCATAGCGGGAGAAAACAATGATTATTGTACCCTTAGGTGTAGCTTCGGCTACGCCGACAGCCGTTAGACATCTACCATCCGTAGCCCTCTGGAGAGAAGGTGACGTACATCTTTTCGATTGCGGGGAAAATGCACAAATGCGGATGCTACAGGCAGGCTTAAAGCGCTCAAAAATCGAGAATATTTTCATTTCTCATTTTGATATGGACCATTACTCAGGGCTGCTTGGCCTGATTACTACGCTGCAGTTACAGCGGCGTGAGAAAACACTCACTATTGTTGGACCTAAAGGCATCAAGGAGTTTGTTGAATGGAACGTTGATTTTGCAAAAATCGACCTCAATTTTAAAATCGAATATGTTGAAGTTGATGAAGATTTTGAATCCCAAAGGGTAATTGATAACGATGATTATTATGTAGAAGCAAGGCCTTTGAATCATACATCGTTTTGCATGGGATTCCGGTTTCAGGAAAAAGACAAACCGGGCAAGGTTGATGCCGATAAAGCACACGCGTTAGGAATTACAGATGATGAGCAGTTCAAAGCACTGAAGGCCGGTGAAGATATTAAGCTTGAAGACGGCACTCTGGTGAAATCTTATGATATTGTTGGACATCCACGGCCGGGCGACAGCTTTGCATATGTCTCAGATACCAAATACTGTCCGAATTCGGTTAAGCTTGCGATGAATACCAACATTCTCTATCACGAAACTACTTTCAGTGATGCACTTGCCGATAAAGCTGCCGAAACAGGCCACTCAACATCGAGCGATGCTGCCAGGGTTGCAAATGAGGCACAAACCAAATTACTGGTAATCGGACACTTTTCGGCCCGCTACACCAATCCCTTTGTACTGCTTCGCGAGGCGAGAGCCAAGTTTTTCCCAGCCTGGCTGGCAACTGAATTGAGGCCAATATATACCAATCCAGCCCAGGAAAAAGGTATAGTTAAGCCAAAAATCCAGATAAAGGAGATGGATGAAAAACAGGCTATGAAGCCTCAGAAACGTAAAAAATTCGATAAGGGAGGCAGCAGTAAACGATTCAGAAGCCGGAAGAGTGGCCCACCTGACAGAAGGCCAAGACGTGATGACTCTGGAGAACGCAGGAAAAAAAGGCCCGAACGCCAGAGCAATGATTATGGCAGCAATCAGGGAAGTTCAAGGCCAACAAAACATATTACACCAAGAACTCCATTTGATGATTTCGACCGTTTTTAATGGTTAAACTTCAAAAAAGTATACTTTGAGTAAGAATAATAATTCAGAAGCCGCTGACTCTCTATTGATTCGGCGGCTTTATTATTTTTTTGAACCCTACAAATGGTGGGCGCTATTTGCCATTTTACTCACACTCTCGGCTGCTTTTTTAGGAACAATACGCCCGAAACTTACACAGGTTGCAGTTGACGATTACATTGCGTTCAGAGATGTAGACGGGTTATTATGGATTGTATTTTTATTAGGCCTGGCACTGATCGGTGAGTTTTTGGTATTGATGCTCAATACCTACATCACAAGGTGGTTCGGGCAGGGTGTATTATTCAGCCTCAGAAATGCCGTATTTGAAAAAATCCAGACTCTTCATGTACAGTTTTTTGATAAAAATCCCATAGGAAGGCTTATCACACGAATCACCAGTGATATTGAAGCTCTAAGCCAATTATTATCGGATGGTGTCGTAAATATGATTGGCGATCTCTTCAGGATCTTTTTCATACTTTACTTTATGCTGGTGATGAGTTGGGAGCTGACCATCATCGCCATTCTGGTACTGCCGATACTATTCTACTCTACATTTTGGTTCAAAAGTAAAGTCAGGGTAGCATTTCTTGAGGTAAGAGATCAGATAGCCAGGCTGAACTCGTTTGTGCAGGAGCATATTAACGGTATGATGATTGTTCAGCTATTCAACAGAGAGAAGAAGCAGAAAGAAAAATTTGAGGATATTAATGCTGAGCACAGGCATGCACATATCAAAACCATTTTCTATTTCTCCATCTTCTGGCCAATAGTTGAGGTGCTTGCGAGTATTGCCATGGCGCTTGTGGTTTGGTATGGCGGTGCAAGGGCGCTGATGGATCAGGTTACATTTGGTGTGCTTTTGGCATTCATCCAGTATGTTCGGCAGTTCTTTAATCCAATCCGTGGATTGTCTGAAAAATATAATGCACTGCAATCGGCGCTGGCATCATCCGAGCGTATTTTCGATGTGCTTGA
>PWLN01000427.1 GCA_003559375.1 Balneolaceae bacterium
AAATCACCTTCGGATCCATAGGAGATACGCTTCGTACTGTACTCTGTATTGGAATATGAAGCACTCACGCTGGAAAGCCGGGGAGCGATAGTCTCCCAGCCCTGCACCGTTTCACCGCCAAATCCGCCCGCCACGGTGATATCTTCAGCGTGCGACCATGCCTGTTTGAAATCGAAATCATTCCCATTGACGAATTGATTGATAGCCTGGTCAAGCTGATCGAGAAATTGCACAAATTCGATGTTTGGATCTTTTTCCAACATCTGCAATGTATCGTGTGTCCTAACCGGTAAACCATCAACCGGTGCCATCAAAGCAAATATGAATGCGATTGCAGTAATATATTTTATCAATGTGTTCATTGGTTTATCTCCATATTGAAGACCTACAGGGTTTTAGGTTGTGTTAAGGGATGAACAGAGAACCTGACAGAGTTTGAACGCAGTGAAATCCTGTCAGAGTTCGGCTTGTTATCATATGTTTTACATTATAATCGAAAATTGTATTGGCGTACTCGGGCAGGAGTCCCGAACTGCCCGGGACACGCTGCCAGGTCTTTATACTACAGTTTTTAACCTTCTTCCGGCTCACCATAGAGCACGCTCGGGTGCACCACCGGTGAGAAGGAACCGGACAGCATCTTCCAGCGGCCTTCTTCCTGAACGAATACAGCCATATAGCGCATTTTTGCATCGATTGTGTAGCCCATAATGTTGCCGTTCATCTCTTTTTGGCCGATCAACACAACGGTGTCTCCATGATGCAGGAACTCTTCATTCTCGATGATGACAGACGTAAAATCAAGATTTTCCACCGTGGTAATTACCAGCTCCCGGTCCTCAATCAGGCCGATTTCAACTACCAGCAGATAATCCTCCGTTGTGTGCTTTGCATACAGATCGGTCTTGTGGTGCAGGATGTACGTTTCCATTAGTTCCGAATAGAGTCCGGTCAGGTATTGTTCAAGGTTTTCTCCTGTTTGGTTATCAGAGCACCCTACAAGTGATTGAAACCCTTGGAGGGTTTCATCTGTCTGCACCCGGATTCTCTCCCATACTTCCTCCAGCAACTCTATAATCGCTCCGGCCGTCATGCCAGACATGTTATTGTACAGGATGAGCGCCGAACCTTGCCCCCATTGATAGTTGATCCGAATCATGACTTCATTGAGGAGATCCCAGGCTATAGAGTAATCTCCGGGTGACAGGTCTGATAATTCGCCAACAGCATCAATAAGTACACAGCGCAGAGACCAGCTTTCTGCATCTCCGGGGCAGGCTCCGCCTTCATCAGTCGGGTTCCAGGCATTTGATAAACGGTCAATCATTGTGTTCAGGATGGCAAGATCTTCCTCGTTATAGATGAATCCGGGCCTTTTACAATCCTCACACTGTACATCCGGTACATCCTCTCCTTTGGCTATAGCTGCCACCCAGTCGCGCAGCCGTTGCCCATTCGCCCGGTAGTTGTAAAACCTCCCGGATGAAACCAGCGCAGTATGGTGATGGCCGCCATTGATAAAACTTCTGAAACCGGGCAGTTCATTCCGGATGCTTTCCTGGCTTGCCTGGATTAACTTGAATACATCAGGATTTTCATTACCTGAACGTTCCAGGTAAAAATGTTGAACAAAATCATTTGCGTGATCCAGTTGAAAGAGTCTCAGATTGTTGATGCCCGAACCGCCGGTGATATACAGATCAGTGATTCCCAGATGCGTTCCATACAATTCCCAACCAGGGTATTGGCGGATTTTATCCGGAAACCCCCACCTGGATGGATCCGCATCACCAACTGTACCCGATCCATAGCTGCTCGCATCATCTCCAAGACCGGCCACCCGGGCGTTTTGGAAGTAAGTCGCTAACTGATTGGCATGAAAGGGAACTCCAAGGCTACCCGCGCTTGAACCGGCAACAAAAATTATTTCCGGTGAATCAATACTGGACGTAATCCAGTTTATGGCAGACAAAGCGTTGGTCAAGCCCCGGTGATGAATCGTGTATTCGATCTCTTCTCCAACGTTGTTGACCAGAGTATAGGTTGCATCGTTGTTGCCGATGTGCACATCACCCGTGCATACCGGAATGGCTACCATTGAGAATTCTCCAAAGGGGTTTTCAGGGTGATCCGGATCCAGTATACCTCCCAGGCGGGATGGGTGCCTCTCTGAATTGATTTCCGAGCTATAAATGTTACTTCCTTCCCTGCAGCCTTCGGCATCCCAGCAGGCCCCTCCTCCATAGAGGAAAACCAGCAGTTTTTCAGGGTCGGCAGCCCGGGTATAAAACTCATATTCCGTACCATGGGCACACCGGGTCTCACCGCCGGGCTTCATCGTATTCCAGCCTTCCTCAAGGTCGTAGAAGGAAGGCATGTGGATAATAGGCCCTGTCTTCTGCGATGTGGTTTGCGCCACAGCAAGTGCCGGCATCATCAGGAGAGCGAGTCCTGCAATAAAGGATAGTATGATTGATTTTTTCATGACTCTATTTTGTTATTCTGGTTTTGTTTTTATGATTCGTTAACCTTCACCTCAATCTCAACTGTATGATTCCCCCGCACGCAGGTCAATTGGCCCGGGCTCAGTTTCTCCGTTTACGGCTGGCGGCGGGCCGTTGATGGGTGCTGTCTGAATCCACGACATGTGGCGCATAAAGTGGCAGTGATAGACCCAGTTGCCCGGTTTATCAGCTACCCAGCTCATGCGCAGGGTTTCAATAGAGGCAAGCATTTCGGTTACAACCAGGCGTCGTTCTTCCGGTTCGCACACACGGTCGGCATTGAGATTGCCCTTTGCATCCACATTGTAATAGAACCCGTGCAGATGCATGGGGTGATTACGTCCGGTAAAGTTAACGACCCGCCACCTGACCGTGTCTCCCTGGGCATAGTTCAGCCGCTGGGTATGCGGCCACGATCTGCCGTTGATAAAAAAACGGGTGGCAGGCAGGTACGTTGCAGGATAGTCCGGATCTGCCCAGTGAGTCAGCAGGAAAAAGCGTTCTTCAGGATAGATGATTTCACCAGGTTCATCCACTATAATCAAACCGCGGAGGCCCCTGTCTGCTTCAGCCGCTCCGGCTGTGAACCGGATCAGCGGACCCGGAACCCGTGGTTCTTCTTGGTCAGTTGCAAATACATGGGTATAAATAGCCGGGCCGTCTGTTCCCCATGGCTTCCATTCTGCCGCACGGGTTTCGAGTGTGATGCGCAGGGTATCGTTTTTCATGACGCCGGCGGGTTTGCGATAATCCTCATATCCTGCGATAACCAGCCCGGAAGAACCGATGGTACTCCCGGATTCCTCCGTTAAGGGTACAGCACATTCAGCAAGTGATGATGCAGCCCTGTATGCATCCCGTTCCGGGTTATTGACAGGATTATAGATTACCGAAGTTGCCACCCAAAGTGGCAACATGAAAAATGCAGAAAAAATGTATATAGGTACATTCATGATAATACCATATTCGTGTTAAGGAATTTTCCAGGATGGTTGCCTCAAAGCTTGTATATACAAATATTGATGATTGTAAAAGCTGTGCATATCGGAAATTGAGCTTTTTCCATTGAATTTCTTATTTCCCTCGTTTTCAGTGAAAATTGCAATGGTAAAAACACCTGCAATGAGCATTGCAAATATGGCTGAAATGGTATTATTCGATTTCATAAAAAAGGATTACCATGTTATGCCAATTTTGGTTTGGCATCATGGTTCTTTTCTTATAAAGCAGAATTAGTAATAAAAAACTATCGCATCGCTGCAATCACCTCAATACAGCGCTGTACCTCATCCTCGTTGTTGATAAGGCTTGGGGCAAGCCGGGCATATGATTCGCGATAGGGGGTGGTGCTGGCAATAACCCCATTCTCAAGCAGCTTATCCACAACCTGATCTGGTGAGTAACCCTCTACATCAAAACAGACCATCCCCGCCGAGAGATCCGGGCTTATCGGTGTGTGCAGCCGCACGTATGGCAACTCTGCCAGTGCCTCTTTTGTAAGGGTGTTGAGTGCGTGTATTCGCTCCTGCACCCGCGCCTTCCCGATGGTGCTATGGAAACGAAAAGCTTTGCCGAGAGCCCAGCGGTGTTCGAAGGAGTGGAAGCCGCCGGGAGTAAAGTGTTCACCTACAGGAACCTCCTCCGGCGTAAGAAATCCCAGCCAAACACCATAATCAGGACCGAAGCTCGGTACAACCGGTGCAACGGCATCCCAGGCTTCAGGCCTGCCCCAGATGATACCGGTTCCTCTCGGCCCAAAAAGCCATTTGTGTGTTCCGGCTATCAGAAAGTCGCACCCCAGTTCATCCACAGTCACGTTCTCAATACCCAGGCCGTGTACACCGTCTACGCAAAAGAGAACACGTTCTTCAGTCTCACGGGAGGCGTTTATCTCTTGTAACACCTTCGCCATCCGGGCAATAGGGAGTTTGACCCCCGTATTGGAGTGCACCCATGTAACGGCCAGGGCACGGGTTTGAGGTGTTATAGCATCCCGTATTCGGGTGAGAATCTGATCAATCGATGCATTGGCAGGGTTGTCGTAAAGAGAGATCTGCCGGACCAACGCACCTGTACGGCCGGCACGATGGCGGATGGACATCTCAGTGGAATAATGATCGTGTGTGGTTGTGACGATCTCCTGGCCGGGCTGCAGTTTCAGTGTTCCATAAATAAGTCCCAGTCCCATTGTTGTGCTGTCTGTGAGAGCGATGTGATCAGGGTTTGCACCGAGATACTCAGCAGCCGCTTCACGCTGTTCAGCTTCGGCCGTCATAAAATGCTCTCCAAAGTAGAAGGCCGGGTTTTCATCAAAAGCATTCCGGTGCCGTTCGATTGCTTCAGCTACCGGACGAGGGTGGCTTGCGATAAGAAATGTAGCCATGTGAATATATGAACGGGTTAGCGGGAACTGGCCCCGAATGGAGGTCCAATTCATCGGATCAAAGGTAGTTGCGGAGTCCTTATGCAGAGACGCGGCAAGCGATATTGTTCCAGCTGCCGGCAAAGCTCCGAGCAGCAGGCCGGTTTGTTTTATGAAATCTTTGCGTTTCATGGTTTTTTCTCGTGATTGGATTTAAAGGAATATGAATACTCAAAGGCCGATTACGTATTCCGGGATAATGAAATTTAACAGACCAATTTGATCATTTTTACCAACAATTAAAAATTTGCTTTGAAAAGGTCATAAATAAGAATCTGTCATTTCATTGAATTCATAGGGAATCATCATCTCTTTTTTTCCGGTTTTTCAGTTATCAGGTTTGTTTTTTAACAGGCTTTGATATATCAACCATCCTGTTCCGGCAAAAGCAGCTGAAACCACCAGGCTCAATGGAGAGGATGCTGCAGATGCAACGATAATGTATACCGAGATGCCGATATAAATTGCCGGAACAACAGGGTAGCCCGGCGCCCGGAAACCCGGCGGTTCACCCGGCCTTCTGCGCAGAATATAGATGGCGTTGGCAGCCATTACCATAAATATCAGATTGGTTATGACAAGATGGATGATTACCCCGGCAAATGTACCCCAGAACAACACCCAAAAAACCGCACAAACTGTCTGTGTAATAATTGCGTTTACAGGAGTATGAAACCGTTCATTAATATTCATGAACAAGGAAAAAAATAGCCCATCGGCCGCCATAGACTGGTACATCCGCGGAGCCGCGAGAGTAAAAGCCGCAATAGTACCAGCAGCCGATATCATGATGATTACCGGGATTAAATCTCCGAAAACCGGGCTTACCGCCGATATGGCAGCCGAAGCAGGTACTTCAGATACCATCATTTCACCTACAGGCATCATACGCAGGTATGCAAGATTTGTGAAGAGATAAAGAACAATTACAAGCAGAACGCCCAGTGTCATCGCAAGGGCAATATTCCGGGCTGAATTCAGGCTCTCTGCAGCCAGAAATGTGGCATACTGAATGCCTGCATAAGAGAAACTTACACCGACCAGTGCCAATCCAAATCCCCTCAGCATACCGTATTTCCCTTCCGTCTCAAACATGTGAAGCTGAAGGGATGGTGACGTCTGGCTCATCGCCAGCCCGATACCGATGATTAGTATGAGCCCGCCGATTTTCAGCAGTGTGAGCGACCGCGTAGACCAGTCGCCCCATTTTAAACCGATACAATTCACAACACAGATGAACCCGATCAATGAAATGGCTACACCGCTTTGGCCAAACTGTCCGGCAAATACCGGAAAAACAGCTGTGAAATATTGAGCGAATCCCAGGCTTATAGCCGCGATTGCACCCGAAACAAGAACGATGATATAAAACCATCCGAATAAAAATCCCCAAAAATCACCGTAAGCTGCTTTCAGCCAGTAATAAATACCCGCCTTGTCCGGAAACCGGCTCGCCAATTCACCAAATGTAAAAGCAGCACACAAAGTTGATATTCCTCCCACCAGCCACACCATTAAAATCCAGCCGGGCGATGGGAGCTGTTCGGCAATAAATGCCGGTGTAAAAAAAATACCGATCCCGATGCACGAACCGGCAACAACCATTACCAAGCCGAAAAGAGAGAGTTTATGGGCCAATAAATGGGGTGAATTGAGATTTATGATTTATGATTGGAGCGAAAAGTGAAAAAGAATTCCCCCCTCTCAAGGGGGGATTAAGGGGGGTGTTTTTCATGTTCAACCCGTTGGTACCATCCACAAGACTCATAAATTTTGGTACTTAGGAGACACCCACCTTGCCCCCCTTTCCAGGGGGGAATACCTACGCAGTTTCTTTTCACTTTTGACTTTTCACTTCTCACTAATTTGCTCCTTCACACATAGTGCAAATTCCGTTCGTTCTATTTTACTTTTGAGCCAGGCACGAATATGAATATAATATTCAATATATGCCTCCCTTGAGTCGCGGAATAACCTGATAAGTTCGGAGTGTAGCTCAGAGAACCGGCCCTGCAACTCTTCATTGGTACGGATGGACGGCAGCTGGCGGATAAAGGCAATCAATATTTTTTCCGACCGGAACAGCCGTTCGGTTTTCAGCAGGTACCGGTAAACAGAACGGGTGGCGTATTCCAGCCCTGTCCAGTTTTGGGTCTCATAATAGGTCAAAATGCCAAGCAGACGTGCAAAAACCGACACTTCTGAACCCCGGTCGGCTTCATCTGTCACTATCAATACATGGTGCAAAGCGTTGTCATAATCTCCCGTCCCAAAGTATGCATAAGCCACTGCATAATGCAGGCCGAGGCGGGACTGTTTGGTAATCCGGTCCTTCAGTTTATAATAAGTCTCTGAATGTAACCGGAAATGTCGGACTGCTTCAGCAAATCTGCCGTTTACGTTCAAAAATGTGACCGAATAGAACAACCACCGTTCAAAAATCACGATATCAATTGGGTTATTGCGGTGAGAGATCAGGCTCCGGAAACGTTGCAAATGCTCATCAAAACCTTCAAAATATCTGCTTCTGAGGCTTACGTTAAAATAATATGAATATTCGTTGAGATACTGGATTTCAATTTTTGAGGTGTCTGTCGGGAAAGTTTGCCGGGTAATATAATCCGACAGATGTTGTAATGCCTTTTCTACTTTCCCCATCGCCATGTAATAATCGCTCATAGCCATATTATACAATCCTTCGGCAGTGCGCGATAATAGCTGTTGTCTGGACATCCCGAGAAGCGGCTCTATATTCTCTTTCATGACCTCTTCTATTGAATCATCCCGAACTGTGCCCATTTGCCGGAGAATACTGCGCTGAATGTAAAGACGGTCGCCCACATGTGAATAATTCCGGATGATCTCAAGCACCTGCCTCCTTTCTTCGATCAGTTCATGGAGTGTTTTCATAGTCTCATCCGAAGTTGAAAGACTCAGATCGATGTGTTGTCGTATCAGAATGTAGCTCAATCGCAGAAAAGCGTCATCCTGATATGCCTTCTTTTTGGCCTGCATAAGCACCCTGTTCGAAAGACGGTGCATTCCTTTGTATTGCAATATTTTATAGGTTTCTATCAAATCGTTCAAATCAGAATCCGGATCACGATAGGAGCCGTAGTTTTTTAGTGCTTTGAGGATTTGTACGAACAGGTATTTTTTGATAACGGAAAAATTTCCGGTACGAGAATCGTTTGAAAGCTGCTGTTTCAGTAACGATTCATCTAATATTTCTTGCTGATCCAACAGGTCAAAAAGTTGCATGTACACCTTTTTACCGGAATACAGACTGGACTGAAGCCGGAAATACCTTTTTTCACCTGCTGTCATGGTTTTGACAAGCGTAAACAGATCATCGGGAGACAGGTAGAAACTCATTTTTGAATTCCTCCATGTTTTGAACTTTTAG
>PWLN01000083.1 GCA_003559375.1 Balneolaceae bacterium
ATAAGTGTCTTGTTCCAGCCGGTTTTACCGGCTAAAATGGCAACACTCCGTGACCAGATCGGGGTACCCCAGAACACTAAATGGCAGGATATAAACGATCATCTTCTTCCTGCGGGACAGATTATTAGTGAAGGAGAAATATTATTTGAAAAAATTGAAGACAGTATTGTTGAAAATCAGATTGAAAAATTAAATAAGCGTGCTATTGAATCATCAGGACAACTACATTCTTACCAACCGTTAAAAAAAATTATCCAGTATGATGATTTTGTTAAACTCGATTTCCGAACCGGTATAATTAAAGAAGCCAAAAAAATCAAAAAGTCAAAAAAACTGATCCATGTTAAAGTTGATCTGGGTTTTGAAACCCGATCACTGCTTGCCGGTATCGCGGAACATTATGAAGCTGATGAAATAATTGGAAAAAAAGTATGTGTGGTTGCAAATCTTGCACCAAGGAAAATGATGGGTATGGAAAGTAATGGCATGATTTTGATGGCTGAAGACAGTGAAGGTATGCTCCATTTTGTAGTATCCGAAGCTGAACCCGGAAGCCCGATTACATAACGCAGCATGATAGGATTGAAGGAAGCTATTAAATCAAAACGAATGGGGGTAACGCCCGGGAAAACCAAAACAAGTTTTTGTTTTCATTGCCCACATGCAAAAAATGTATACTGTATACTATTCGATTCTTTCGAGGGCGAAAAAAATTCAGAGCACCTGATGCTCAAAGATAAACACGGAAATTGGCATCTCACCATTCACGCAAATCTGCAAGGTAAATGGTATGGATACAGGGCGGTTTTCGAAGAAAAAAATCGGCCAAATACACCCTATGCCAATAAAGTTTTTGCCGACCCATACAGCCGGCATGTTACCGTAAAAAATAATTATCGAATGGAGGCAAGAAGCCACATCTTCGAGCACCATTTCGACTGGGAAGGCACCGATCATGTTTTCCCGGACGACCCGAGAGATCTTATTATTTATGAAACACATCTAAAAGATCTGGTTGCTGATCCTACAAGCGAAGCCAAAGGAAAAGCCTGTTATAAAAAGTTTATAGATCCAGATCAGAAAGGAGGAATCCCGTATCTTAAAAAGCTTGGTGTAAATTGTGTTGAGTTTTTACCACTTCAAAAATTTGCCCATGTTGAACCACCTTTTGGCACTAAAACTAAAGAAGGATTCTTAAATTCCTGGAATGTTTACTCAGCAAACTATTGGGGTTATATGACCTCATACTTTTTTGCCCCTGAAAGCACCCTTGCATCCGATGTAAGTTTCCGGTACTCCGGTAAAACCACAGCTGCAGTTGATGAATTAAAGAATGTGGTTAAATGCCTCCATAAAGAAGGATTCACAGTACTGATGGATGTGGTCTATAACCATACATCCCTGTTCGATATGAATCCTCTTACTCATTTGATGCCCGATGTTTACCTTCGACGCGATGAAAATGGTAAGTTTATGAACCGTAGCGGTACAGGTAATGAATACAGGTCGGAAAATCCGGTTGCACGTAAATTGATCATCGATTCACTGCTCCATTGGATGCAGGAATACAAAATTGATGGTTTCCGCTTTGATCTTGCAGCTTTACTGGATCGCGATACATGGGATAACATTAAAAATGTGATTCATAAAGAGTATCCTAAAGCTGTGCTGATTGCTGAGCCCTGGGGAGGATACTATTCACCACATCATTTTTCCAATCATGACTGGGCATCCTGGAACGACCGAATCAGGAACAGTATCAAAGGATCTGATCCGCTTCATGACCGTGGCTTTATTTTCTCCGACTGGCAGCACGAAACACGCCGCGAACGCCTCGAAAATGTACTCAAAGGAACTTTAAATCACGGAGAAGGCGGCCTTTATCAAACTTCGGAACATAGTGTGAATTACCTTGAAAGCCACGATGGATATACACTTGGTGATTTTATCCGTATCGGGCTGAATCCGGAAATTCACGACCAGGTTGTGGATGATATTGTGAGCCATGTTAAATTGAATGAGCATGAGATGAAGGTAGCCAAGCTTGCCGCTCTCTCACTTTTTACAGCGCAGGGAATTACCATGATCCACGCCGGACAGGAATTTGCCCGTTCAAAAGTAATTGCAAAATCCCCTTATGAAGATCCCGATGAGGGAAAGATGGATCACAACAGTTATCAAAAAAATAATGAGACAAACTGGCTCAATTTTCATCATAAAAAAATAAATCAGGATCTCTACGATTATTACAGAGGCCTGATAAAAATACGAAAAGAAAGTCCTGCACTGAGAAAGTGTAAACCCGATGAAATCTGTTTTGATTATTATGGTGATCCACTGTTGGTCAGTTTTTATGTTTCCGGGGGATCAACCGATGATATGTATGACTACTATATTATATTAAATGGAAATGCATATCAGTATAACGAGCAGCATTTGCCGCGTGGAACCTGGGAAGTACTGGCTGATCACAATATCGCCACAATGCAATCTATTAATTTCATCAGCGGTAAGGCAGATTTACCCGCCCAAAGCGGATTATTACTAAGAAATTTGCGTCATTAATTTTCTCGAAATATTTTATTTCTTTTTCATTAACCAAACGATACAAACTTGGCCTTAAATCAACCTTCTCCCCGCGGTTCATGGAACTCCAAACTTGGATTTGTTTTGGCTGCTGCCGGTTCAGCCGTTGGGCTCGGCAATATATGGGGCTTCCCCACACAGGTTGCCGATAACGGCGGAGCAGCTTTTATCCTAATTTATCTAATTTGCTGCCTGCTCGTTGGTTTCCCTGTGATGATTGCCGAACTCACCATAGGCAGAAAAACACAAAAAAACCCGGTTGGTGCTTTTAAAGCACTTAGCAACGGGAATAAATTTGTACCATTAATCGGTTATTGGGGAGTAATATGCGGAATCATGATTTTGTCATTTTATGTAGTAATTTCCGGCTGGACCCTTGCCTATGTTTTTGAGGAGCTCTTTTATTTCTTTGGCCTTGAAGCAGCTGCATTATATGTGGGCGATCTGAGTAATGGTTTTAAAAATTCAATTTTCACTCTCCTGTTTATGCTGCTTACCATTCTTGTAGTAACTGGTGGTGTAAGTAAGGGAATTGAACGGGCAACAAAAACCCTGATGCCTGTACTTCTGGCAATTCTTGCTATTTTGATTGTTTACATCCTTACTCTCGATGGTGCCAGAGAAGGTGTAGCAATGTATTTTAAACCTGATTTTTCGACAATCGATGCTAATCTTCTATTGTCTGCACTTGGGCAGGCTTTCTTTTCACTCTCTCTTGGCATGGGAACGTTGATTACTTATGGGTCATATCTCAATAAAAAGCAAAATATTGTCGAATCCGCTGCCTATGTTACCATTTTTGATATTGGAATAGCTGTTGTAGCCGGACTTCTTGTTATTCCAGCCATGTTTGTGGCTCAAGCTGGCGGAATACAGATTTTTAACCCGGAAACCGGTGCATTATTTTCAAGCGTAACCCTTGTTTTTGATGTACTGCCGGAAATGTTTCATAACGTTGGCGGAATCATTGGTTTGTTGATGGGTATTACGTTCTTTATTCTCCTGGGTCTTGCCGCACTTACATCATCCATCTCACTTCTGGAAGTACCCGTTTCTTATGTTATTGATGAGCATGGCATTAAACGAAAAAAAGCAGCTTGGATTGTTGGCGGACTGGTAGGAATCATTGGTGTGTTTGTATCTTATGACTTGCGACTCATTGACCTGTTTGTGAACATTTTCAACGAAATAGGATTGCCACTGGGTGGTTTGATGATTTGTATTTTCCTGGCATATTTCTGGAAAACAGAGAATGCACTTCTTGAATTGAAAGACGGGTATAAAAATTTAGAAAATGGTAAATTTAGTCCGATATGGATTATTCTTGTAAAATATGTCTCACCAGTATTGATTGCGCTGGTGCTCATCACTACGATATGGAATATATTTACATAAAAGTGAGTTGTTAAACACAAATACCCGGGTTATTTTGATCAATTAAGAACAAATATATGGCAAAAATTAATACATCTGACTTCCGTAACGGTTTAAATATTGTTGTGGATGGTGAGATTTACACTATTGTTGAATTTCAACATGTTAAACCGGGAAAGGGTGGGGCATTTATCCGGACCAAACTAAAAGGAGTGGAGAACGAAAAAAATATCGACAAAACATTTCGTTCGGGGGAAACAGTTGAATCGGTACGAATAGAAAGGCATCCATACCAGTTTTTATATGCCGATGGTGACATGTATTTTTTCATGCACCAGGAAACTTATGAACAAATACCTCTTGAAAAATCACGTGTTGAAAAACCACAATACATCACTGACGGCCTTGTTTGTACTCTTGTAGTTGATGTAGAAAATGAAAGAATACTCTATGCTGAACCACCCGACCACATCGAAACGGAAGTTGTTGAAACCGATCCCGGTGTGAGGGGTGATACCGCCCAGGGCGGCAGCAAACCCGCAACGATTGCCGGTGGCGCAGTGGTACAGGTGCCGCTCTTTATCAATCAGGGAGAAAAAATCAAAGTGGATACCCGTAATGGTAATTACGTAGAACGTGTCAGATCATAATCAACATTAAAAATAACAATTGATATGGATTTAAAACTTGTTAAACAGTTACTTGACCTGATCTCTGAAAGCGATGCGAATGAAATATCAATCGAAGAAGGAAGCTTCAAACTCAAGGTAAAAAAACATTCTGATAGCCCTGTAGCGCACCATGTGCAATACCAGACACCTGTTCAACCTCAGCATTCTTCTAATCCTAATCCTGCTACAGAACCTGCGAAAACTACTCAGGCCGATGCTGCCACAAAACCGGAAGGCGATGTTGTCAAATCCCCGATTGTAGGCACATTTTATGAAGCACCTTCACCCGACTCTGACCCGTTTGTAAAAGTAGGTGATCATATTGAAAAAGGGCAGCCACTTTGCATCATTGAAGCCATGAAGATTATGAATGAGATTGAGGCAGAATTTTCCGGAATCATTCAAAAAATTCTGGTTACCAACTCTTCACCGGTAGAGTTCGATCAACCCCTTTTTATCATCAAAAAAGATTAAACAATTTATGTTTAATAAAATTCTGATCGCTAATCGCGGCGAAATTGCTTTAAGGGTGATTCGTACATGCAAGGAAATGGGAATTAAAACGGTTGCCGTTTATTCAACAGCCGATGAAAACAGCCTGCATGTAAAATTCGCTGATGAAGCCGTATGCATAGGGCCGCCGGCAAGTAAAGACAGTTATCTTAAAATTCCGTCTATTCTTGCTGCAGCAGAAATTACAAATGCAGAAGCCATACATCCCGGTTATGGTTTTCTTGCTGAGAACGCTGAATTCAGTAGAATTTGCAGTGAACATGATATCAAGTTCATCGGCCCAAGTCCTGAAATGATCAGCACAATGGGCGACAAGGCCACAGCAAAAGCAACCATGTTAAGCAACAATGTGCCCGTTGTACCCGGTTCTGATGGCACAATCAGCTCTCTTTCGGAAGCTGAAAAAATTGCACATGAAATCGGTTTTCCGGTAATTATCAAAGCAACAGCCGGAGGCGGCGGGCGCGGTATGCGTGTTGTTCATGATCCCGCAAATTTTAAAAATGCGTTTGTTACCTGCAGGAACGAAGCCGAGTCTGCTTTTGGAAATGCCGAGGTATATATTGAAAAATTTATCCTCAATCCACGCCATATTGAAATTCAGATACTTGGCGACCAGCATGGCAATGTTGTACATCTCGGTGAGCGGGAATGCTCTTTACAGCGCAGGCATCAGAAAATTCTGGAAGAAGCCCCCTAACCAGTCATGACCCCTGAAGTAAGAGAAAAGATGGGTGAAGCTGCAGTAAATGCCGGAAAAGCCATCAATTATGAGGGTGCCGGAACCGTTGAATTTATTGTAGACAAAGATCTCAATTTCTATTTCATGGAAATGAATACCCGGATTCAGGTAGAGCATCCTGTAACCGAAGAAATTACATTCACTGACCTGGTTCAGGAACAAATTATTGCTGCTTCTGGTGGAAGAATCAGGACAAAACCATTTAAAATGAGGGGACATGCCATCGAATGCAGAATTAACGCAGAAGATCCCGCTCACAATTTCCGCCCATCTGCTGGCACAATTACAACGTTTAACATCCCCGGAGGCCGAAGTGTAAGAGTTGATACCCACGCTTATGCAGGATATAAAATCCCGCCGAACTACGATTCGATGATCGCTAAGCTGATTGTGAGCGCTCCAACACGAATTGAAGCCATCAAGCGGATGAAACGCTGCCTGGAGGAGTTCGTAATCGAAGGAATCAAGACAACAATCCCTTACCACCTGCAGTTGATGGATGATCCCGGCTTTATTTCCGGTGAATTCAATACTCAATATCTTGAAAAATCTTTTACCTATAACCCGGAATATGAAACTATCTGACCTATGAAAATTCCACAAGATCTGAAATACACCAAAGAGCATGAGTGGGTGCGGGATAATGGTGATGGCACTGTTAGTGTCGGAATAACCGACTTTGCACAGGGCGAGCTCGGTGATATTGTTTTTGTTGAACTCGAACCTGAGGGTTCAGAATTCGGCCAGGACGACGTATTTGGCACTGTTGAGGCGGTTAAAACAGTATCGGAGCTTTTTTTACCTGTATCCGGTGAAATCCTGGAATGTAACCAGGCTCTCGAAGACGATCCTGAGCTTGTTAATTCTGACCCCTATGGGAAAGGGTGGATGGTTAAAATCAAAATGAGCGATCCCTCCGAATTCGACTCCCTGCTTTCTGCTGAAGAGTATGGAGCATTAATAAGTTGATATGAATTTTTTCTTTCCCAAAAATTCTATGTCCCGGCAACCAGCTGAGTCAAATGAAATGAATCCTGGATTGTGACAATCATTATTTTTAAAAAAACAGTTTATGCATACTCATCATGATGAGTGGATACTCATTCTTGATTTTGGCTCTCAATACACTCAGCTTATTGCACGAAGAATAAGGGAATTAAACGTTTACTGTGAAATTCACCCCTATAACGTTTCTGTTGATACATTCACTAAGCATCCACCAAACGGTATTATACTATCTGGGGGCCCTAAAAGTGTTTATGACGATAATGCACCCGTTTTAAATCTGGATTATCTAGATCTGGATAAACCGGTATTGGGAATTTGCTACGGGCTTCAATCCCTTGCCCATTCAATCGAACCGGAGAGTGTCGAAAAAGCAGAAAAAAGAGAATTTGGACGGGCAAAAATCATCGTAGACGATGCCTCCGACCTTCTTAAAGATGTAAAATCGGAATCAGTAGTCTGGATGAGCCATGGCGATCATATCATGAAATTGCCTGATCCCTATAAAGTGATAGCCCATACTTCTAATGCACCAGTGGCCGCAGTCAAACATGCAGAAAAGCCCATTTTCGGTGTACAGTTTCATCCTGAAGTTGTGCATACAGAACAAGGTAAACTTATTCTCGAAAACTTTGTAAAGCAAATATCCGGCTGTACCGGTTCATGGACACCCGCCTCTTTCATTGAAACCGAAATCGAAGCCATCAGGCAGCAAGTGGGCACCGACAAGGTTCTGTGCGCACTTTCCGGTGGTGTAGATTCAACCGTTGTTGCAACCCTCATTCACAAGGCTATTGGCAACCAGCTGCAATGCATTTTTGTTGATAATGGCCTGCTGAGAAAAAATGAATTCCAGGTTGTACTTGATACCTATGAAAAACACCTGAAACTGCCGGTAAAAGGAATCAATGCTTCAGAAAAGTTTTTATCGAGGCTCGAAGGTGTGGAAGACCCGGAAAAAAAACGGGTCATTATTGGCAATACCTTTATCGATGTATTTGATGAAGCGGTATCCAAAGAAAATGGCTTCAAATATCTTGCACAAGGAACACTTTATCCGGATGTTATTGAAAGTGTTTCCTTTAAAGGGCCTTCAGCAACTATAAAATCCCATCATAACGTGGGTGGTTTACCTGAGAAAATGAATTTGAAGCTTATTGAACCGGTTAGGGAACTTTTCAAGGATGAGGTGCGCAGAGTTGGAAGGGAACTCGGCATACCTGAAAATTTCATCAGAAGGCATCCGTTCCCGGGACCGGGATTGGGTATCAGGGTTTTGGGCGGCCTGTCAAAACAAAAGCTGGATCTGCTGCGTGAGGCTGATGCTATCTTTATCGAATCACTCAAAAAACATGATCTTTATGATAAAGTTTGGCAGGCCCTCGCCGTGTTACTGCCTGTTCAATCTGTCGGAGTAATGGGAGATGAAAGAACCTATG
>PWLN01000118.1 GCA_003559375.1 Balneolaceae bacterium
CGAAACAGCCAAGGCACTTGAATTGAATGATCTTTCGCATGTGGGTGAACTGATCAACTCCTCACATCGTGGATTAAGGGATAAATATCGGGTAAGCTGCGATGAACTTGACCTGCTTGTGGAAACGGCACATTCAGTTGATGGAGTACTTGGCTCCCGGATGATGGGGGGCGGATTTGGAGGCTGTACCATAACACTTTTAAAATCTTCCTCAGTCGATCACTATATCAAAGCCACTCGTTCTGCATTTGCAAAATCCTTCGGTTCCGATCCTGTTTATTACAAGGTAAGCATCAGTAACGGTGCAGGTGAGGAATCTGATATTTAAATTAGGCTATAAAGATAAACCAGCCAATCGTTGCAGTAACCAGATTAGCGGCAATTGAGAAAAGCAGTGCTGATTTGTATGGGATTTCCAAAAGAATCATGAGTAATACACTTTCTGTGATGGTTATGACAAATTCTATCAAATAAAAATTTTCTGAATAATAATTAAATACAAATGTAGCAATCGGCTGAGTAAAAGAATTAATTAATACCATATATAAGAACAATTTTCCGGTTCTGCCTTTATACATCAGAAGAATTATCAGGTATTCGATGATGATCGTTACGAGAAGTGTAAAAGGGTATAGGATTATAAAACTCATTTATTTCTTTTCCTGTAAACCAATATGACCAATATACCGGCAAATGCTCCTATTGGAAGAAGTATAAACCATAACCGTTCCCGATAATAGGTTGTCGAATAACTTCGTGATGGTTCAGGTATTGAATCCTGGTTGATAATCGGTAAAATTTCTTCACTATCATCATCATAATAATAGATAACAGAACTTCTGAAAATAATAAGTGAGTCTTCATCAATGCTATCAATTTTCAACTCGATTTTTCTGAAGCGTAAAGGATTAGAAAGCCGTACAGCTCCCCCTAAAGCGGGCAGTTTAATATCAGATCTGATTATTTTATTATGAAGGTCACCCAAATCATCCGGTAAATAATATTTACTGTTCAAAGTGTCTGTTTTTATTGCATAAATTGAGGTAACTGCAAATTTATAGTAATAAAAACACCTGTTCTCCTGGTTTAATATTGTATAAGCACCACCGAAATTGGTTTGATACAGAAAAGTGTATTCCGGGTAGTCGTCCATATTGATTATATCATAACACCATATAATTTCTGTCCAATATCTTGTATCTGGCATGATATCTGCCAAGACATTCCGATGGATGCAAATGATGAAAAAGAACAAAACGATAAGAGAGTTTATTTTATATTGTCTCATAGCATATTGAAATCAATATTAAAAGTGCCTTTATTATTTATGCACTATATTTCAATGAATAGGCTCATAAAGATTTAAACCCTTGTAAATTATGAATATTGGTTAGTAAATATTGTTGCTCATGCATACATTTAGCTTTGTTACCTTTAGAGAATTGTCTATCAATTTTGGTTGATGATAATTTTTTACAATATTCTAAGATGCAACTAATCAATCAGATATGATGAAAAACGATTTTACCCGACGGCAATTTATTGAAACTCTGATGGGAGGTTTGATGCTGTGGCCGGCAGCATGTCAATTTCAACCATCGAATAATGGGCTCATTCCAACTCGTTTAATGGGTAAAACCGGTAAACGGATCTCAATGATTGGGTTTGGCGGATGGGATCTTGGATTTATTGACGAAAATCTTGCAATCAATATGATCCATAGCGGAGTGGATCAGGGAGTTACATTTATCGATAATGCCTGGGAATATAACGGAGGGAGATCAGAAGAGGTTGTAGGGAAAGCTATAACGTCAGGCAAATTGCGTGATAAGGTTTTTCTGATGAGTAAGGTTTGTGCCCGTGATTATGAAGGCGCTAAACAACACCTTGAAGATGGCTTAAATCGTATGCAAACTGACCACATCGACCTGGTGATGTTGCACTCTATTCAATATGATGGAGACAGGGAACGTGTGTTTGATCCGGATAATGGAGCAGTAAAGGCACTTTTGGAAGCCAGAAAGGAGGGTAAGCTCAAATATATTGGTTTTTCCGGACACCGGGATCCACAGATCCATCTTGACATGCTTGCCATGCCTTTTGAGTGGGATGCGGTGCTATTACCTCTCAATATAATGGATGCCCATTATAACAGCTTTCAAAAAAGGGTGCTGCCTGAGTTACTTAGCCGCCAGATTGCACCATTGGGAATGAAGTCACTTGTCGGGAATTTCAACCGTATCTCTCAGAGAGTAAACATATCTGCGGAGCTCTGTCGCCGCTACGCCATGTCACTTCCGGTAAGTACGCTTGTTTGCGGCTGGCAAAATATGGACGAGATGCAGCTTTGCATCGATATTGCCCGGGATTTTGAACCGCTTACAGAATCGAAAATAGAAGAGTTACTGGTAACCTCCGAAAATTCTGCTGCTGATGGTACAGCCGAACTATATAAAGACAGCCGGTCAGGTTATGGTTGTTCCCATCATTCAAGAATTTTGCAGGCAGAGCAGGGGTAGGAGTTAGATGATGGACAATAAGTCTATAGACAACAGACTATCTAACTTTAAGCCTGGTAAAAAATTGAAAACATTTTGCTTCGATAAAATTATTGAGAAAACACCCTGCGCTGAAAGTGCTGGGTGTTAGACCTTTAATTGAGGCCAATACAATAAATCGAATGCAATTATCCGTGATGGCTGAAGAGCGGTGCTTGCTGTGATGCGTGTATTTTGATTCTTTCAGCTTCTTCATCAGACAGCGGGGCAAAATCAGTCATCACTTTTAATGCCATGCTAAAGAGATTTTCATTTCCGGGAGGCATGGCAGAGGTAATCGGATGAGACAATGCAAACCGAAGTCCGTTTCGCGCCTCATCGGGGTCTTGCATAGGCTCGTACCAGGCTTTTGGCAATCGTTCGGTAGTGCCTTCCGGCCAAGGCCCCCTTACCATAGACTTCAATGCAAGAATACCCAGTCCTTTCTCATGCGCGCGCTGCATAACCTGCGGACCAAAATTACCTGCATACCAGGATGAGGCAGAGAAGGGGAACATGATGGACGCAAAATCGTATCGTTCCATCAGCATTAAGGCAGCTTCAACAGTGTGAGCAGAAAAACCGATATGTCTGATTTTGCCTTCTTCCTTTGCTTCAAGGAATGCTTCCATTGCGCCATTCGGCCCAAATATTTGGTCAACTTCCTCCGGCCGGCTAACCACGTGAAATTGATGCAAATCAAAATAATCTGTTTGAAGCCTTTCCAATGATCGTTCGAGTTCCATTCTGGCACCTTCTTTGTCTCTCATCTGAGTTTTACATGCGAGAATAACATCTTTACGATAAGGTTTCAGGGCAGGTCCCAGTTTAATTTCAGCATCACCATAACTGGGTGCCACATCGAAAAAATTTACACCATAATCTATTGCTTCCTTAACCCTTTGAGATGCCTGTTCCGGTGTTGCATCCCTGACCACAATTCCACCAAATCCAATTATGGAAAGTTTCAGGCCGGTATTTCCCAGTTCCCTTTTTTCCATTATGCCTGGCATAACTTCCCTGTTAATGGATGATAAACCTGCCGGGAACATGCTTAACATCGTTAAAGCGCCTGCTGTTTTTCTTAAAAAAGTTCTTCTTTTCATTTTTCAGGGTTTAAGGATTTGTGTTATGGAACTTTAAATCAGATTTCAAGACAAAATAATTTTAAAAACTAAACATCCAAATGTATATAACAAGTTGTTTAGCTGTGGTTCAAAATTTTCTTAAATATCAACAGTTTGCTTCTTTTTCTTGCGAAGGATTAACCATGTAACAGATGAAGCTATCATAATGATTACAGCAGCTAATACCATAGCGTGCATAGGCTCTGTAAGATAGTGTATAAACGAATGACCATCGGTAGAACCGTGGCCGGGATGTGCATAAAGGTTTTTGATGCCGGTTAAAAGCAGAATAACACACGAACTCAATAAGAATTTAATGCTTTTCATAAAATTGTGATTTAATTAAAATAATATTACATCGTATAAAACCGATAAGTGAAACTTGACCCCCACTTATCAGAATCATATCATTGATTTATTAACTGAATATTATAACAGACTATTAAGATTATTTGAAATTGTCAAATTATTGGACTTCATTTTAAAACAAATTTATTAATTAATGAAAATTCTTTATTACGATTGTTTTGCCGGAATTTCAGGGGATATGCACCTGGGAGCCATGATTGATGCCGGAGTAGACCCTGAATTTCTGATCCGCGAATTAAAGAAATTAAAACTTACAGGGTATAAACTGAATATCTATCGCGATAAGAGAAAAAGTATAGAGGGCACAAAAGTTGAAGTAATTTTGGATGATGCCAATGATTCCGGCAATCATCATGACAAAAAACATGACAATCATCAACATAACCACGTTTACGATCAGGATCATGTAAATCATACCCATACCCATCATCATTCTCATGATCATGGACACCATCACCATGGAGACCACAGTCATTCGCATTCACATCATAATGACCATCACCATCACAGAAACTTTACGGATATCAAAAAGATACTATCAGAGAGTGATCTGTCTGACTCAGTTAAAAATCGTGCATTGAAAATGTTCAGGCTTATTGCAGAAGCAGAAGCCAAAATACACGGTGTATCTATTGACAAGATTCATTTCCATGAAGTGGGAGCAGTTGATTCGATTGTGGATATTACAGGCGCAGCCATTTGCCTGGAATATCTGAATCCGGATAAAATTTTCTGTTCAACGATTGAACTTGGAAGCGGTATGGTGAGATGCGCCCATGGCTTGATGCCGGTTCCTGCACCGGCCACTGCTGAAATTCTGAAGGGAATCCCTGTAAAAACCGGCGGCACTCCTCATGAAGCAACCACTCCGTCCGGTGCGGCAATACTTGCTGCGAATGTTAATGAATTCATTGATTCACTTACATTTCGACCTACTAAAACAGCTTATGGCATTGGACACAGGGATATGGAACTCCCCAATATCCTTCGGATACATCTCGGTGAAGCAGATGAACATCCGTTAATATACGGTGAAGCTGTTTTGATCGAATGTAATATTGATGATATGAATCCCGAAGTTTACAGTCATGTTATGGACAAGCTATTCGCTGAAGGTGCCCTTGATGTTTACATCACACCCATTATTATGAAGAAGAGCCGTCCAGCTGCGATATTGAGTGTGATTTGTGATAAAAATCGCAGTCAGATATTATCTGAGATCATATTAAAAGAAACAACAACTCTGGGTGTCAGAATTCAGGATGTTTCACGTTTAATGCTTGAACGCGAAACAGAGGTACTTGAAACATCGCTGGGACCGGTTGCCGTTAAAAAAGCAAGTATCAAAGGCATGCCTGTTAAATGGAAGCCTGAATATGAAGACTGTAAAAAACTTGCGGAAAAACACGGTTACTCACTGCATGACGTTTGCAAAATAGTTGAATCTGAAATCACATTATTAATTAATCAGAAAACTCATGAAAGCTGAAGCCTTACTGAAATCCAAACCCGAACTAAGGGAAAAGTATAGTAATCTTCTCAAATTATTACGTTCCCTTGGAAAAACAGCAGTTGCCTATTCAGGTGGTGTTGACAGTACTTTTTTACTTGTAGCTGCCAGTGAGGCTCCGGTCGACGGACTCATCGCACTAACCATGAAACAACCCTATTTTGCTGACTGGGAACTTGATGAGGCGATTGAATTTGCCAGGGATCTTGGAGTTCAGCATAAAGTGATTGAGATACCGGTCACAGAAGAGATGAAAATGAATCCGCATGACCGATGCTATCAATGTAAATCATTCACATTTACTGCTTTTCATGATGTAATCAAGGAATTGGAGTACGATACCCTGCTGGATGGCACTATACTTGATGATGTTGGTGAATACAGGCCGGGAATGAGAGCAGTGAGAGAGCATAATGTAAGGAGTCCGCTAAAAGAGATGGGATTCACCAAGGAAGAAATTCGTGAACTTTGCAGAGAAAAAGGCCTGCCGGTTTGGGAAAAACCATCGAATACTTGTCTCATTACCCGCATTCCTTATAATACACCTGTTACCAGTGAAGATTTCAGACAGATTGAGAAAGCTGAACTCTTTTTAATGAAGGCCGGATTCCGGACAGTGCGTGTGAGAAAACACAATGATATCGCAAGAATTGAAGTTGAACCACACAAAATAAGCGAACTCTCAAGGCCTGAATTTATGGAAAAAGTTGTATCACACTTTAAGGACCTTGGCTTTACATTTGTAACCATCGATATGCAAGGATATATAACCGGTAGCATGGATGTGGAAATTTTGAAAAAGAACTCTCGGAAATGAACAAAAAACAGCTTCAGGAATTATTATACTCTGTCCGCGACGGAAAACTTGAGATCAGCGATGCCATCCATGCCTTGTCAGATCTTCCATTTAAAGATCTTGGATTCGCCAGAATAGACAACCATCGTGAAATCAGGACAGGCTATCCAGAAGTGATTTTCGGCCAGGGTAAAACCCCTGCTCAGGTAAAAAAAATAGTTAAATTTCTTCTTAGCAGAGGAAACAATATCCTTGCTACAAGGGTGAATGCAGATATATTTGAAGAAGTAAACAAAATTTGTGAAGATGCTGTTTTTCATGAAACGGCAAGGTGTATCACCATTCGCAGAAGAGAACCTGAATATCCTGAAACAACCATTGCCGTGGTAACAGCCGGTACATCAGACCTTCCGGTTGCGGATGAAGCGGCTGTAACCGCCGAAATACTGGACAATAAAGTCACAAAGATTGTTGATGTGGGAGTAGCAGGAATACATCGCCTTTTTGACAGGCTTGAAGAAATACGAAAAGCCAGGGTAGTAATTGTGATTGCAGGAATGGAAGGTGCATTACCGAGTGTTGTCGGAGGCCTTGTGGATAAACCCGTAATTGCAGTACCAACCAGTGTGGGTTATGGCGCAAATTTTGGAGGCATTTCAGCGCTCCTTGGAATGCTTACAAGCTGCGCAAGCGGCATTAGTGTTGTGAATATCGATAACGGGTTCGGCGCTGCCTATATGGCCAGTATGATTAATAAGCTCTGAGAAACAGAAGTACAGAGTAACAGACGAACGGACGAACAGGAAAACAGATTAACGGAATATGTAGGGAGCGTTGATCTGACCTTGAACTCTTTAAAAACAATCTTTCGTCAGTTATTCGGTTCGTCTGTTCGTCGGTTTTTCTGTTTTTCAGGCAGAGCAGAATTTCTCCAGCTCTTGCATTTGCCGGGTGGTATATCCCTTGTATTGTTTTGCCAGTCTCACATTTTCATCAAGCTGTTCTGGCCTGGTTATTCCAATCACACCAGTAGCGACCGGAAAATGACTGCCATTACGGCCTGCACTTAATGAGTATCCAATTGCCTGATCCATCGTAACCCCGGTATTAAAAATCGAGTTTCGGCCTGTTAGTTTCATTGCGATTATGCCAATATCCTTTTCGGAAGCTTTTTCAATAAAAGTCCGGGTCTCTTCAGGTGATTGATTCATGGCCATTCCTGCCGGATTTATGGTCAGGAAAACACAGTCAAGATCATACCGGCGTAATGCTTCTGAGAGTACTTGGGTAGAATGGCTGCTGATGCCAATATGACCGATTTTACCCTTATCACGCAGTTCTTCAAGAGCCAGGATAGCGCCGTTATTCCTGTCAAGAATGGTGTCAAGTGTTTCGAGGTTGTTAATAAAATGCATCAGATAAAGATCGATGAAGTCTGTCTGTAATCGCTGGCAACTTTGAGCAAAATTGTTCTCAATCAATCCTTCTTTATGACGATTGAAGGTCTTTGTGGTTAGGAAAACTTCATCACGGCGTTTTTTCATTACTTCACCGATATAGGTTTCACTAATTCCGTTGCCATACACTTCTGATGTATCGATATAGTTTATTCCGAGATCAAGGGCATGATTGATGATTTCAACTGACTCATCAAACCTATCAGGCTGTTCAATGGTGCTTTGCCCTCCAAGGCTTACTATAGTTACATCAAATCCGGTCTTGCCCAATCGCCTCTTTGGGATCGGCATTCTGTCAAGATCATCAACATGCGCAGGTACTGATGATCCCGCTTTCAGAAATGGTGCACCAACTGATATTGCTGTGATTTTTTTAAGAAAATTTCTTCTGTCTATGGTCGTCATATCTTATTCCTCATTGATGTGTAAAAAAGATCACCATATTAAATATAAAGATCTAATTAACTTAATTCAGGTATTTTAAATCTATTTACCTTTAA
>PWLN01000104.1 GCA_003559375.1 Balneolaceae bacterium
AGGTCGAGGCGATTCCGGTTCAGGTCCACCGCCATCACCCGGCAGCCGCCGGCCCGGAGAAACTGCACCGCCAGCAGGCCGACCAGGCCGGTGCCGAAAACCAGGAATTTCTCCCCCAGGGTCGGTTGGGCCAGGCGGACCCCGTGGAGGGCGATACTGCCGAGCACGGTGAAGGCCGCCTCCTCGTCGCCGACTCCGTCGGGGATCCTGGCGCAGAGGTTCTTCGGGATGCAGACCACTTCAGCGTGGGGACCGTTGGAGACCACCCGGTCCCCGGGCTGGAAACCCTCGACCCCGGCCCCGACCTCGAGGACGACCCCGGCGTTGCTGTAGCCCAGCGGGATCGGCTCGTCCAGCTTGCGGAAAACCGTCTCCAGGGTCGGCAGCAACCCGTCGGTCCGGATCTTGTCCAGGACCTGCCGGACCTTCTCCGGCTGCTGCCGGGCCTTCCGGAGCAGGTTGGCCTGACTGAACTCGACCAGCATCCTCTCCGTCCCCGGGGAGATCAGGGAGACCCGGGTCGAGATCAGGACCTCGCCTCGCCCGGGACGGGGAGCCGGCAGTTCGGCCACCTCCATCTCCCCGGTCTTAAGATTTTGCAGAATCTGTTTCATAATCCCCTGACCTATCTCTTGTTTGATTACAGGGATTCGTTCAGGCCAATGAGCCGGGCTTACCTAATAGTATTCTCAGATCGGGGCTATATATACATTCCGATCAGAATTTTGCCAAGCGACGATTATTGCGGGCACATTTATTTCTCGGACCGGTTAAATTTGGCGAATCAACCTATTGATAATACTTGACCAATGCCGTATTTCAGCTTTTCCCAACAGAACTTGTCTTGCCTTCGACGATATAAGTCGGTCGATTTTTGCACTCGTTAAATATGCGGATAATATACTCCCCCATAATACTCATATACAAAAATTGCGACCCGAAGAGAAAACTGATCAAAACTACCAGAGATGCCCAGCCGTGTTGTATGTTTTCGGGATAAATAATGATCCTGATACCAAAGGCATAAATTACATATATGAATGCGAAAGAAATACAGATAATTCCGATAAAAAACCCCAGTCTCAGGGGAAAAGCTGAAAACGAAATACTGGCATTCAGCGCCAGTCTCAACATTTTCGGCAACGTATATTTGGTCTCCCCGTATTGACGGGCGGCGGGAATAAATTCTAAACTCTCCTGTTTCGTGCCAAGCAAGCAAACAATACCGCGCAAAAAAATGCACTTCTCCTGGAATTGTAAAATGCCGCTGAGGGCGAATGAATCAAACAACCTGAAATCCGATTGTCCATCGTTGAGCGATAATCTGGTCAGGAATCTAAACGTCTTGTAAAACAGGGAGGATGAAACCCTCTTGAAAACAGGCAGGGTTGGGTCGGGCTTTCTTATCATATTCACTACATTTGCCCCATCTTCCCAACATTCTATCATTCGCGGAATACAGGATGGAGGGTGTTGTAAGTCGGCGTCCATAGTGATAACCGCGTCCCCGCCCGCCTCGCGCAAACCCGCCTGCAATGCTGCCTGATGGCCGTAATTGCGAGTGAGTTTGATCCCGCTGACCGAGCTGTCAGCCCGGGACAGCTCACAGATACGTGGCCAGGTATCATCTTCACTATTATCATCGACATACAAGAGCTTCAGCGAAATATGTTCGGGGATACTCAGTTTCTTCAGTTCGCTATATAGCTGCATCACGTTATCTTCCTCGTTATAGCAGGGGATAACAATCGAACATATTTTCTTTGTTGGCATAGGCCTACCTCCTTACGGGAAGAATATCAGATCTTATTGGACAGTATTTGTTTCCTGGCGGAAAACCCGAAATTAATCATCGCCAGAAAAATTCGACAACTCAGCCGATCAAAAACCGGAAGCACCTGCTTGATCAACGGGATCTGCCAGGGCAACAGGTGGCAACCGGCAAATTTGATTTCAAGGCATCCTTTTCGCCGCAGAAAGGACTTTACGGCCAAGGGCCAGAGCCAGATCTCGTTCCCGTCGAATTTTCGCAGACGCGCCAGTCTGGCAAACTGTAATACCGGGAACCATAGCCTGTTCGGTGTTGTGACGACTATGTATCCCCCGGGCCTGGTTACCCTTATCATCTCCTCGATGGCCTGATACGGAGACCTGGTATGTTCTATGCACTCCGAAGAAACTACTATATCGAAATTGTCGGATAAAAAAGACAATTCGCAGGCGTCCTCCTGGGAGAATTCACAAGATAGAGTTCGGGCTACCGATGACGCGAGACCCCCGGACAGATCACAGACAGTGAGTTTCTCCACCCGAGGATATACGGCCCGGCTGATCCGCCCCGTTCCGCATCCGACTTCCAAGCAGTTCCTCACGGCAGTATTTTTTGGCCAGAGACGATGCAGGATAAGTTCGATTCTCCTATCCACATCATAGTCGGACATATAAGAATCGAACCGGTCCCCCAATTCCTCGAAGTACAGTTCGCTCTTTCGCATTGCCGATTTCTTCACAAGTACATCCTGCCGACAACCGGTCAGTCTTCTTTCACTTCTCACTCATAAGCCCCATATTCGTAGATTACCGCCAGCCTATCCGGCCACGCTCCGGCATCATACATCACCTTCAAAGGCCGGTCCCGACCTTGTAACATTGAGGCAAAACGGGAGGCAGTTTTCAGGATCCACGGACTGGATAGGTCTTCTAATATAAGATGAGAATATTTATCGGCCACAATTTCGACGTTCGTCCAGTTATCGCTCCCGGGCAATTCCCGGACGTTCAGGGTCTGATGGAATCTTCTTACATAGCATAATTTATCCCCGGGCAGCGAAGATAGATCGGTTTGCCTCGGGTCCGGCTTCCGAGCGAGTTTTACCGCTTTTTCGTATTCAGGATGTTTCTCACGCAGTTTCCACAAGATACCCGCCTCTCTCTCTCCGGGATCAAGGATGTGAACCGAATATCCCTTTGCCAATCTCCAAGAAATCCTCTCTGTCACCAAATCATAATAGCGGGCGTTTCTGTACTGGACAAGGTACTGACTCAGAAAGGAATGATAAGAGATCGCAACCACGAACAAGGAGAACAACACCACGACATAGCGAAACACTGTCGGCACCAAGCGGAAACCTCCAATATTGGCGAAACCGTTTGCCTCAGGAAAGATGGTATTCAAGAGACCCGCAAGCCTCCCCAGGCTCAGTGACAGAATCATTATCATAAGATAGGCTGCGGGGTAGGCGTACCTAAGAGTTTGGGCCGGCGAGGGGGCGACAGTGGCAAAAGCCGTGGCAAAACCGCCCAGGAACAGGGAAACCGCCATATAGAATCGGTCGTCCAACAGGCGTAAATTCTGTGGCTTCGCATCGATAGAGACGGAATGGCGCCGAATAGAATACGTATGAAACAATATAGTAAAGACCACCGAACCCCAAAAAACAGGCAGCAACACGTTGATATTCTCTAACGGTTGCAGGGAACCTGTGAGGAAGATGGCGTTACCATACCAGCGCAAGTTATCGATAAATAAAGCTCCCGTTATATCGACGCGCCCATAGCCTTCCTGGGAACCGAACCTGTAAACCGTGTACGCAACATAACCAAGTATCACAAAGAGCGGCAGGAGACTAAGAAAGAACTTCAACTTCCTGACTCGCAGACAGTAGAAAACCAGAAGCCAAAACCCGAACAAAATATTAGTCTCTTTGCTCCCCAATAAAAAGAGATATGAAAGTGCAAGTAAGATGTAATACTTGGAGAAGATGCGAGCCGAAAATGATACCCTAGATGACATCTTGAAAAAACTCCAGAGGTTCAAGGCCAGAGCGCAGACAGTCAACAGTTCTACCGGTCCCAAGCGGGCTTCCGGGCAATTCGGGTAGAAGAGGAAGAGCAGGAGGAAGACCATCGCCCCGGTCCGCCAGGCTGCTCCCCGCCCCAGGATAAGCCGAAGAATTCCCAAGGAGACGACCGCGATAACGAGCTTGAGGACGAGCCGGAACAGGTGATGGAGCCCGGCATTGGGCCCCAGGACTCTCCAGGTGACATAGTTGTACAAGTCAAAGGCGGGGCGGAAACGAACCGCGGAGAAATCAATGAAGGTTTCGTTAAACCACGTTGATACTTTTTCCCAAGTTGAAAATTTGGCTACCGTATTGGCCAGGGAAGGATCGTCGACTACGGTGAAGGGGGTGCGGACCGAATACCAGATCGCCGGCAGCTGAAGGATAAGAATCAGCCCCAGGAAGCAACTCCACAGAAGCCGAGATCTTGATCTTGCTTTCATATGGCTGGCCATCCGTCCCAACGGAAGATAAGTACATTTAGAAGCTTATATCAAAGGAAAAAACGTGCAAGTGTTCGTTGGCCAGTCGGTAATCCTGCCGGATGGAACCGTTGACCAGGACCCCGTAAAGAGGAAGCGCACTATTCCAGATCACGTATCTCAAACCGTTCTCCGCGATCAGGCGGGGCAGGTAATCCGGCTCGCTCTCCGCCCGAAAGTGGTCGATGAAGACGATCCTCCTTCTGCCCGGCGCCGGACACTGGACCAGGTGTCCGAAGACCAGGTGGTGGGTGGATATCTCCTTGAGCGCTACTCCGATGGGTGTCCCGGCCATAATCATTTCGAAGATGCTGCCGTTCAGGTCGGTTGTACCAGTAATAACCCGCCAGATACGGTGACCGGGCGGACCGGACCAAGCATCCACCCCGCGCCCGGGGTCGTTGAAGATTGTATCATAACTCGAACAGGCATCATTTTTTAGCAGCTTGCAGGATAAGAATGTTGTCGGGCGGGCTATCAATTCATCTTGCGGCTACAGACAAAAATCAGATTCCCTCCCATATTCCGGAGCGGTCGGATCCAGCCCAGAATAGTTTCCAGAGACCGCAAAATAAATATAGGCAGCAGCGGACGCTTTTCTGAAGCGGGGAAAATAGCAAGCGGATACACTTTCACAACATTAAGATTACTCTCCTTCAATAAATCACTAATTTCGGCAGTGGACATTCCCCGATATTTCTTCCGGCCGCATAATCTGGCCAATCTATTCCTGATGCTTCCGGTATTCTTATGATTGTTGAACACAATGTATCCATTGTCCGCAAGATGATTTCTCAATACCCGCATAACTTGGATTCTCAACTCCGGCTGAGCATTGGGAAAGAAGCGAAACGCCGTGATTAGGTTAAATTTTCTATCTCCAAGGATATCTTCTCTCGTGAGATCCGCTTCGATTATTCTCCCCTTTCCGACGTTGTTCCGAGCGACTTCCAACATACTCGGGGATACATCAACGCCAACTGCCTGCCGCGTGCGTTCTGCAAAATAATTCATTATCCTCCCGGTCCCGCAGGCGAAATCCAAAAGATCAATTTGGGTATCCGGATAGAAAGTTGCCAGAATGTGATCTAGAGAAGTTTTCTCAAATTGCCAGATCATACTCCGGTACGGATTATTGGAAAAAGCGGCTTGGTAGGACTCACCCTTGCCTGACTGAAGATGTGATTCTCGGTAATCCATTATCCTAGGATCTCATCCTAACTGTCTTCTCTTCCGAAAGAAACATCGATCTCCAGTGACAACAGAAATTTTAGGAATTGCCGGGTCAGGATATAACTTCTCGGCAGCAATAATCTGGTCTTCCAGTTCGCCTGGCGTATTCGAGCCGGTGATTTTACAGAAAAAAAATTCTTCGCGTAACGGGAAAGAGCAATTGAGTCATAGGATAAGCCCGATTCTTGGAAATAAGCTTTCAGGAATGGTTTCGTCATCCCCAACACCGGTTCGCGAAATAGGCGATGTAACATAGGGGTCCACAAAAAATAATTCAGAAACCAGATAACATCGAAATACCTGCTTCCATAAGTAGCTTCTCCGCCGTGGCGGGAAGTCATTTGCCAATCGAGAATGACAATTGAATCCGTATCCGAAGATATAAGTACATTGCTGCCGTTATAATCGCCGTGGAGAAATACCCGTTCTCCCGGTTGATCCAATTCCGGGGTCAACGGAATAATCATTTCTTCCGGCAGTACTAATTCCCGATGGATGACGGCCAAGCAACGCCCAATCTTCTCGACGATTGTCTCAACAACTCCAGGCCCATTGGCCAATTCATAAATCGGAGTTATCCGGAAAATTTTTTTAAATACCGCCACTCCAGTGCTCTCATCATAATCAATGACCTCAGGTACTTTAAATAAACCACATTGTCTTGCGATCCCAGAAGCCCGGAGGGTTTTTTCCACCTCGATACGCATCAACTCGGGCGACGAGGTTTTAGTAACTGTGTCCTTCCCGATATAAATATTGCTGTTTTTCACCTGAGCCCCTCAGATTTATCCGCCTTTGCTTGTTGGAAAAAACATTTGAGTACAGTACACAATCATCTATGAATGGCACAAGAAGCGGGAAGGGCAGAGGGGAAGAGGAATTTTTAACCGACCGAAGCCATCATCTTCGGTCGTGGAGTTCTTCCGCCCTGTCGAAAGTGCGGATCGAATACCAGACTGCCGGCAATGGAGAACCAGTATCAGTCTCAGAAAGCTACTCCACAGAAGCATAGATCGTGATCTTGTATTCATCTGGCCAACCACCTGTTTCGCGAGGACACAATTCAGAATTTTATCTCAAAGGTAAAAACGTGCAAGTGTCTGTTGGCCAGTAGGTAATCTTGCCGGATGGAATCGTTGACCAAGGTTGCGTAAAGAGGAAGCGCACTATCCCAGATCACGTATCTCAGAGCATTCTCCGCAATCAGGCGGGGCAGGTAATCGGGCTCGCTCTCCGCCTGAAAGTGGTCAATGAAGACGATCTTCCTGCGGCCCAGCGCCGGCCCCTGGACCAGGTGGCCGAAGATCAGGTGGTGGGTGGATCTCTCCTTGAGCGCCACCCCGACCGGTTCAGTCCCGGCCATAATCATTTCCAAGATGCTGCCGTTCAGGTCGCTCCAGTAATAACCGGCCGGATACGGTGACCGTGAGGCCCGGATCAACCGCCCCATACTGAAACCGGTTGCTTCCCTCCCCCGGAAAGTATCGATATAGGAGATGTGGAGACCGAGTCCGGCCAATGCTTCCCGCCCCGCCAGCAGGCAGGCCAGCCCGAACCAGGCATAACCGGCGTAACTTACCCAACATCTCCTACCTGACGGCGAGGCCAGCCGCCCCGAAACCACCGCCAAGCAGGGCAGACCGAGGCCGGCCAGCCAAATCGTGTATCGGGACATATGGTTATGGTCCCGGGGCATCGCGAAGAACATCACCAGGCAGAGAAAAATCAAGTCGATAAGATAACCTGTGGCGGGCTCCGATACCTCTTTGGTCCTCCGTTTCCAGAGAAGACCAACCAGGGAGATAACGGCCGGTACACTCAGCAACCAGGGAAAACCCAGTCCTCCTCTCCGGGAGTCGTAAACCAGCACCTCGGGGTCCCCGAACCGGAAACAGGCGATCCAGTTGGAGATAACCCGCTCCGCCTGCGACCACTCTTCCGTCCCGGCGCGGTAGGGGGGGCGGAATTGCCGGGAAAAATTGACACCCGAAAAGACCTGGCGCCCGGCCACCCTGATCTCCACCGGATAGAGCGGATTCCCGGTCTTCACCCAGTTCCTTCCCGCCCAGAAACCGCCGAGCAAAATCCCGACCAGGAGAACAGAGGCAATCAGGAGCAGGCCGGAACCAAGCCCAGGGCGGGCCTCCAAACCCTCCCCGGGTCCCCGGCGGGCCCGGAGGAGACGGAAGAGAAGAACCATCCCCCCGGCCGGGACCAGGAACAACCCGGGTCCCTTGGACCCGACCGCCAAGCCCAGCGCGGCCCCCGCCCCGGCCAACAGCTTCCAGGGCACCCTTCCCCGGCCGAACTCCCGGGCCACGCCCAGAAGCAAGGCAAAAAACGCCAGGTAAGCGGAGGCGGAAGCGGTATCGACCATAGCGGTCAGGGACTGGGACAGATTGATCGGCATCAGGACGAACAGAAAGCCGGAGACCAGGGCGAAACCAGGCCGGGCACCCAGGATCAGGGATATGGCGATAATCGCCCCCACCCCCAGGGGAAGGAAGATCAGGTTTCCGGAGTTGAGGAGCCGGCCGGCGCCGGAGGCGAGCAAGAAGAGATACTGGACCAGCTCCACCCCCTTGGGATAGCCGTTCCAGTTCTGGACCGAGACATCCTGCCAGTGAGGAGAAGGGCCGGCGTCAACCCAGTGAACCCCCCCTTCCTGAAGCCAGAAATGAATCG
>PWLN01000297.1 GCA_003559375.1 Balneolaceae bacterium
ATCTACATAGTAAATACTGGAAAGTGAGTTTTCATGAGGAGCTGAATTAAGTTAAGTAGTGTAGTGCTGCATATTACGAAATACGAAAATTGACCGTGCCTAATGGCACTTTCGGATTTTAGTTCTATGCCTTTAAAAAGAGTAGAGAGATCTCCTTATATTAGGTGCCTAAATGATCTCGTTATACGATACATCAGTTGAATTATGCGCAGTTATTGAATTTGACTTTTGTAAATGAACCTTTAACCAAAACAATTTGCATTACGATTAAATCTTAAAACAATGAACCGTAAAACAATAATCGGAATATTTATTGCCGTTTTTATTGGTGTCTTTATTTATTTTTCATTTTCTCAAATCACCCCGGAAGAGATTGAAAATGCACCCGAATGGATGCCGCTGCACGTTGCAATGGAACAGGCCGCTGCCCATGACCGGCTTCTGATGATCGACATTTTCGAGGTGGGATGCCGTTTTTGCAGGCAAATGGACCGTGAGGTTTATCCGGCGCCAACCATCAGGGCTATTCTCGACCGCGGTTTTTACCCGGTAAAAGTAAATGGTCATTCTGACAACTATTTGAACTTTAATGGTGAGGAGATGACCGAGAGGCAATTTGCATCGAGAATGGGTGTCACCGCTTATCCTTTTATTGTAGTGATGGATGCTGATGGAAATGTGATCGACAGAAGACGCGGTTACCAGGATGTGGTGGGATTTGCCCGATTCTTAAATTCCGCTGCAGAAAAGAAAAGTGAAAGCTGACACACAGCTTTTGAATTCAAAATCAAATCAGATTTATGAAACGAACAATTACGAAAGAAGATCCATATAAAGTATGCTTTGTGTGCCTCGGCAATATTTGCCGCAGCCCTACAGCTGAAGGAATATTCCAGCATCTGGTAAACGAGAGAAAACTTTCATCCTATTTTTTTATCGATTCGGCAGGCACTTCGGCCTATCATATCGGTGAACCGGCCAATAGTAAAAGCCAGTGGACAGCCAACCGGCACGGTGTTAAGCTGCACTCAAAAGCCCGCAGATTTGAAGCTTCAGATCTTGATGAATTCGATCTGGTTTTGGCTATGGATCATGAAAACCACCGGAACCTGCAACGGTTAAGCAGAAATGGCCAGCATAGTGGAAAAATCAAACTGATGCGTGAATTCGATTCCCGGCCTGAAGATGGTGAAGTTCCTGATCCGTATTATGGAGGCATGGATGGTTTTCAGAATGTATTTGATGTGTTAAAGCGCAGTTGTGAAAACCTGCTTGACGAACTTGAACAGCTTGTAGAGAAATGACAGGCCATTAGAGTTCGGTCTCGAATTTTTTTATTGGAGTGGGTGCACAGCTCTGTTCATATAAGATTGAACCACGTGATTTAAAAGCAACGAGTTCTGGCATTCATACTCGAAACAGGTAATATCGGGGCAGCTTTGTGTTATAAATCATGCCGGATAACCACATCGGCTTCAAAATCGTATAATGTCAGCCTTCTCAGATTATAAATCGCAACCCAGTAATTTCTGATGGCTTGAATATAGCTTCTAAGAGCTGCATCGCGTTCATTTTGGGCTATGAAAAGATTTGTGATATCGATCTGCCCGATGCGGTAACGATTTCTTGCCACTTCATATCGTCTGTCTGCAATTCTGTCTGATATCTGTGCGAGCATAAGCTGGTCGCGAAGCTGAAGGAATTCAGCGATTACAGTTTGGATCTGAAGGTCGAACTGTGCCTGCTCGAATGCGATGTCGTCTGCTACCCGGCGTTGGGTATTTCGGGCAAAGTTTACTTCTGCCCTCTGTTTACCCCAGTTAAAAATCGGGATCTGAAAATTCATAGTTACAAACTGCTGATTGAGTGGTTGTGAATATAAATCTGCAAAATTTTCAGAAGTCTGGTTCAAACCAAAATTGGCCTGTATTGTCGCCGAAAAAGAGCTCTGTTTTTCAGCCATATCCAGGTCCCTTTCCGCCTCAAGCGATTGCAGCTCAAAATTGAGAGATGTACTGTTGTTACGCCGTGCCATATTCAGCGCTATGGCTTGGTCAACGTAAAATTCCGGGATTTCATCAGGAATCTCTACATCGATAGGTGCATCGGGCCTAAGGCCGAGTAATAGCCGAAAACTATTGAGCTGTTGATCATATATAAGAGTTGCTTGTGTTAATGCGGATTCGGCATTTCTGAGCTGAAGTTCGGATTGAAGCAAATCGTTTTCGGCAATACTGCCAACATTGAAACGTCCCTGTGAAATGTTGTAAATCGAATCATTTACCGCCACATTAAATTCTGCGATATCAAGATTAATTTTTGACAAAAGCACATCAAAATATCGTTGGGTAACAGTTAGAGAAAGTTCTTCAATGGCTTCAGTGTATTCTATTCGTGAAATACGGAATTGCATCGGTTCAAGCCTGTTTCTCCATCTCAGTTCGTTAAACTGGAACAGAGGCTGGCTGTAACCAACAACCAACGGTGTGGAGCTCCATAGATAGGTATTTTCATTTGCAAAAATTCCGAGCCTCGTGACACCAGTGGATAGTGACAGATTTCCTCCAGTAGGCATGATGGGCTGGGCAATGGATAGCCCGACTGACGCATTCGACTGTTGAGAGTAGATGAGAGATGTAGTGCCATCGGGGTTAAAGTTTTCCCTGAATGCCCTCAGGTAATTTGGTGCGTTTCCTGACATGCTGAGCCCTGGTAACAGATCTGCGCGGAACGACTGGTATCGCCACTCGCTGGCGATGAGTGCAAATCGTGCTGAGCGTGATAGCGGGCTTGATTCGATTGCCAAATCTATCGTTTCCTGTAGCGACAGCACCCGCCTTTCAGTCTCCGGGTTTTTAGCATCGGAAACAGCAGTATGCAGCATGAATATTATAGAAATCAGGAACAGGCATTTTCCGGATAGTTGCATCATCACTATGTTTTATTCTGGTTTTGCTTTTCTTTAGGAGGAAGAAAGCTTCAAATAACTTACCTATTTGGTTCAGTCAATATTTTAATGGATTCGACTGATGGCGATTTGTAGAGTATTTGGAATGTTCGAGGATAAAGGTTCAAAGTTTGATAACGAAAACAGTAAATCAATTCCAGGTATATTTTCATCCATAGAGGTCGGGACTGGAAAAACACCAGCTATCGTTCGGAGCATCCCGACACGCTTGTCGGGACTGTCGCTATCGCTCCAGCTTTTCACTTTTTTACTCATGCCTCAGTGCAGTAACAGGTTCCTGTTCTGCAGCACGTTTAGCGGGAAAATATCCGAAAATAATTCCGATAGCCGTGGCCACACCAAAGGAGATCAGTATAGAGCCGAGGGTTACGATCGATAAAATTCCAGCTGAAATCTCAATGATATAACTAAATCCGATTCCCAGTATAATTCCAACAAATCCGCCTGTAACGCTGATAGCAAGCGCCTCGGTCAAAAACTGAAGTTGAATATCCTGGCGTTTTGCCCCCACAGCACGCCGGACACCAATTTCCCGATATCTTTCAATTACCGAAGCAAGCATGATATTCATAATCCCGATTCCGCCAACCAAAAGTGAAATGGAGGCGATGGATGCCAATACGATATTGAAAATTCGTTTGGTACGCTGTTCTTGCTGAAGCAGCAATTCAGGAACAATAATTTCGAAATCGATTACCTGGTTATGTCTGCGTTCAAGCATTCGCGAGATTATTTCAGCAATCGTAACACTATAAGTATTATCGGTTACACGAACAATTGCACGGTTTAACTGGTGATAGTTTCGATCGCGCTGTGTATCTGCCATACCCGGAAAACCACTTTGGGCTGCCTGTTCCTGTTGTATATCCCTGCTCGTAACAACCGCACGGTTGCCATACCGCAACAGGATGCTCTCAGCCGGTACAAATACGTCCATATTATAATCCCTTATGCCAAGATTCTCGATTTGGCTTGAGGTGAGCTGGCGTTCCTGTAAAACACCTACAACAGTAAACCAAACACTACCGGCTTTAATTTTTTTACCAATTGGGTTCTCTCCTGCAAAAAAACGGGTGCGTACACCATAGCCTATAATTGCAACGGGCATAGCATCAGAAAAATGCAGCTGAGTGAAATTACTGCCTGATATTATTTCAAAGTTGTTGATTTCAAAATATCGATCATTTACACCTACCAGCTTCCCGGTTCTCATTTGACCCGATCTGATAAATTGTGTGTCGTAAATGATTTCAGGTGAAACAGCTTCTACAAAGGGTATTTGCCGTTGAATGCTGTACAGATCTTCAAGTGTTAGGCCGGGAGTAAAACGCCGCTGTACAAAGAATTCTTCCTCCTCATTATCCATCTCACCTTCCCTTTGCTCAACAACAGGTTGAATTATCACATTATTCGTACCTAAAAGCTGCATGTTGACCAAAATTTCCTGCTGTGCACCGGTTCCGATAGCAAGCATGGCAATAACGGAGGCAACTCCAAAAATGATCCCGAGAGAAGTAAGCATAGATCTCAGCTTGTTCTGCCTGATGGCTTCTATGGCAATATCGAGATTGTATAAAAAAATCTGGAACACTCAGCTTGTGGTATCAGATGGATTATTAGTTACTGAATTAGCCAGCATGCATTATAAAATTATTCAGGGACTTTGGGCAATCTCCAGCTCTTGTTCAGGCATTACTTCTTCAGGTTCAATGATATCCCTGTATTTATCCAGTACATCATCAGGAAGCACGTCTCGCCTCAATCCAGATGTATCAGGTGGCATGGAAATTAATACCTGGTCATCAGGTGTAAGGCCTTCAAGTATCACCACATCATTATCGTTGGCCGATCCCATGATTATTTGCTGCATCACTGTTTGCAATCCATCCCTTTTAAAAACATAGTGATCATTATCGAACGCGTGGACTGATTCAAGCGGTATATAGAGGGCATTCTCTATTGTTTCAATCAAAATATCGTTACTGGTGGTCATTGCAGGCCGCAATGTAGTATCCGACTCGTTGATCTCAATTTTTACTTCAAATACTTTAGAATGGGAGTTGGGTCGCTGCTCACCGATATTTGCAATAGAAGTTACGATACCGGTAAGGCGCTTGTCTCGGATAGCGTCCAGGCCAATTTGCACGGTTTGACCTGTTCTGATTTTTTGGATATCAACTTCATTTATATAAGTGAGTGATTCCATTGCGCTGAAATCAGGTAACTCAGCCACAATAGGATCAAAAGCATTAATTGTTGATCCGGTTGTTGTTTTACGTCCCTGCCAGTTTCTTGCGTAAACAACCATTCCGTTTTCAGGAGCAAGTATGCTAAAATCCTGCATCACATTCATAATGCGGTTTAACTGATTCCTTTCCTGTGTAAGATTTGCCTCAATTTCGCGAAGGTTGGCTTCGGCCTGGAGTACCCGTGTCCTGTAATTCTGTTGCTCTTGCGCTAATTGCCTTTCAGTACGTTCCAGTTCGATTTGCATCTGTCGCTGCACAGCAGGTGATTCATAGACAGATTGCTCTACGGCTATCTGACGTTCCTCAAGCTGAAATCGTAGGTTTTCAAGATTGTCACGGGCCTGAGTAAGGGTAAGAGAGCTGTCTAATTGCGCCTGTTCATACTGAGATTCAGCCCGTTGTACATCCAATTGTGTGTTTTGCATCCTTGTCATAATTTCAGAGCGGTCGATTTCCGCTACCACATCTCCTTTTTTTACAACCGTTCCTTCAGGTATAAGGCTTTGAATAGTCATTTGCCAGATTTGAACATCCCTGACTCCCTGCGGCCCCCGAATCTGAATGGAATTTTTCGCCCTTAATTCACCGGTACTTGTAACCAATACCTGGAAATCACCAACTTTAGGACTGATAAAAATGTCAAGTTGTTCAGTCGAATCTCTCCCTATGAATGCCCAAAGGGCAAGCAGGAATCCTATCGACAGAATTGCTATGATAATCCTTTTAATCATATTAAGAGTATTAACCTGATTCTTTTCAATTTGTTGTGCCAGAATCGTTAAAAAAATACTTCTTTCAAAAAAACATTCTCATAGATAATACCATAAGAGAAATGGCACCAGAACCTTTCTAAAATACTAATATTATCATATTAAAATGATAATATTAAATTGAGGTCAAAAAAGAAAACTGAATTTTAGAATAATAGAATACTTCGGTTTAGATGCATTCATTTGATAGTTCATATGTTCTTAAAACTTTCTTTAAACGCTTGATATGTTGATGGATTAACGCCAAATCATGACTATACATCATAAAAAAAGCCCGAATGAATAATCTTTCAATCGGGCTTTTAATACAGTTCTTATGTTATTCAATCAGTTGAGCGCCTGATTATGTCCATTTTCAAGGCTGTAAGACTGGCCGTGTACCGATTGTTCCAGCACTTTTTTAGGCTTGTTCTGTTCATCTACAACCACAACTTTCGGTTTATGCCTTCGGGCTTCCTCAGGTTTCATTTGTGCATAAGCAATAACGATAATGCGGTCATCAATCTGAGTAAGCCGGGCAGCTGCTCCATTCATACAGCACACACCACTTCCCCTTTCACCGGGTATCGTGTATGTTTCAAGACGCGAACCATTTGTGATATTTACAACAGCAACTTTTTCATAAGGGAGTATCCCAGACAGATCAAGCAGGTCTTCATCAATTGTGATACTTCCTTCATACATCAGATTGGCTTCAGTTACCCTCATCTGATGCAGTTTGGATTTAAACATCGTTAATTTCATAGCATATCTGCTTACAATTCAATCAATAAATTATCAATCAGCCGGGTTTTTCCAAGCCAGACAGCTCCGGCTATAATATAACCGGAGTCTTTTGACAACGTATTTACCGGCTCTAACGTTTTAAAAGAAAACACATCAAGATAATCAATTTTGAAACCCTTTGCTTCAAGCTCGCTTTTTTGATGTTCAATGAGAAGAGAAGGGGTATTCACCCCTTGATCTATCTGGTTTTTGATATATTGTAGTGACCTGAATAACCCCGGAGCTGTGGCACGTTCATGATCCGAAAGGTACGCATTTCGGCTGCTGAGCGCCAAACCGTCGTTCGCACGTTCAACCGGCGCCATCAGCAATTCAATATTGTGATTGAATTCTTTCACCATTCGGCTGATGATGAGGAATTGCTGTATGTCTTTTTGGCCAAATATGGCAACATCGGGTTTAATGATATTAAAGAGTTTATTAACGATTAGTAAAACTCCTTCAAAAAACCCGGGCCTGCTGCCACCACACATATACCTGTTAATTGATTCAATCCTGATTGAAAGATAATTGTCTTGATCATAGACTTCCGATCGTTCAGGTGCAAATACCAGTTCCACTTTTTCATTTCGGCATTTTTCAAGGTCAATGTCCAGATCCCGGGGATAGCTGTCAAAATCCTCGGCAGGTCCAAATTGTTTGGGATTTACAAAGATAGTTACCACAACGTGATCGGCGTGCCGGCGTGCCAGCCTGATGAGTGAAAGGTGGCCGTTATGCAAAGCTCCCATGGTAGGAACCAGGGCAATGCGTTTATTATTATTCCGGAGTTTGTCTAATTCCTCCCGTGTATTATCGATGGTATGGGTTACGAGCATAATGGGAGTTTACTATATTCATGATACGGATAAAAAGAAAAGCGGCTGGCTATATGCAAACCGCCCGTCTTATGCGCATTATTTAAGCTGATCAGATAGCTCTTTTAGGATCAAAACTTTCGAGCAGCTGTTTCATGCGGCTCATGAAAGCCCCGCCGTGGGCACCATCAATGATTCGGTGGTCATAACTCATGGAAAGGTACATTTTGTGGCGAATGCCTATCAAATCGCCATGTTCCGTTTCAAGAACAACCGGCCGCTTCTCAATCACGCCGGTACCCAATATGGCAACCTGGGGCTGATGGATAATCGGTGTGCCCATCAGGTTACCAACACTGCCGTAGTTTGTAAGGGTGATGGTACCGCCAACAAGGTCGTCCGGACTCAGGTCTTTATTTCTTGCCTTCTCTGCCAGTTCACTAACCGCCTTGGCAAGACCGATCAGGTTTTTATCCTGAGCCTGTTTAATAACAGGAACAATCAGCCCTCCTTTGCCCCCTTCTCCAAGGGCTACTGCTATGCCAAAGTTTATATCTTTTTTGAGATGGATCTCATCTCCGTTTACAGAACTGTTGATCAGAGGGAATTCACCTATAGCCTGAATAAAAGCCTGAATAAAAATCGGGGTAAAGGTAAGTTTCAA
>PWLN01000440.1 GCA_003559375.1 Balneolaceae bacterium
GGCTCAGGCGCCGGAACACATCTTGGCTGTCAGGACGGCATTGACATTTACTTTGGTACCTTTGCAAAGGCAGTTGCACTTATAGGCGCTTTTGTGGCAACTGAGCCAAGAGTACGGGAATTCCTTAAAGCCAATGCAAGAAGCCAGATTTTTGCCAAAAGCCTTCCGCTGCCTATTGTGGTTACAGCCCGGGAACGCCTACGGCTCATCAGGGAAAATCCGCAATGGCGCGAAAAACTCTGGGAAAATACAATGAAACTCAGAGCGGGACTCAGGAAAATCGGCTACAATGTACTTCCATCTGAAAGTCCGGTTACACCAGTCCTCACAGAAGGCAGCACGGAACTTGCAACAACCATCATGCGTGAAATGCGCGAGAACCATGGCGTTTTTGTAAGTGGTGTAGCTTATCCGGTAGTTCCTAAAGGGATGGTGCTGATCCGATTGATTCCGATGGCTTCCCATACAGATGAACACATCGAAAAAACACTGAAAGCATTTGAAGCAATCAAACCGATTGTCTATAAAAATGTTAGTGAAGCAGTTACAGCCTGAACTTGCTCAGCTGGAATCTGAACCAAATTGTCTATTAAAATGCCCCAAAATAACTTTTTGGGGTATTTGTTGTTTTTCATCCTTTTTTATTCTCGATAGATCTTAGCTCTCCGGCCATGAGAAAAATTACCAGCCTTTTTTTACTTCTCTTTCTATTTCTGTCATGCACACAACAGCAAACAGCCGATACATACCGATTTACATCAGCTGAAGATCTCGGTTTTAGTGCCAACCTTGAACAGGATCTCGATGAGATTTTCGACCACTTTATTGAAGGTGAAAAAATTGCAGGAGCAGTTGCAATTATTGCACGCAATGGCCAAATCGCTGTTGAAAAAGCATGGGGCTGGCAGGACAGAGAACTTGAACGTCCGATGGAAACACATCATCTTTTCCGCATTGCCTCCATGACCAAGGCTGTTACCAGCCTTGCCATACTTCAGCTTTTCGAACAAGGCTTGCTCGATTTTCAGGATCCTGTCGAAAACTTTATTCCGGATTTTGTCAATCCACTGGTATTGGTCCATAAGGATGAAGAAACCGGTGAATATGAAACGCGTCCGGCTTCAAGAAGTATTACGATTCACGACCTGCTTACACACACCTCAGGCATAGCATACAACTTTACCCGTCCGGAACTGGCTTCATTCTACGAAAGAGAAGAGATCCCGACTATTATCGCTGAGCCCGGCGAAACCATCGCTGATGCGATGGCACGGCTCGGGCGGCTGCCATTAGCCCATGATCCAGGTGAAGCATACAGTTACGGCCTCAGTACAGATGTACTTGGACGGGTCGTTGAAGTTGTATCCGGGTTATCCCTTGCCAATTATTTCAGCCAAAACATTTTTGAACCGTTAGGTATGAATGATACCGGTTTTTATCTGCCCGGCCGTCAAAATGACCTTACTGCCATGTACTCTATTCAAAATGGTGAATTGGTCCGTTTTTCTGAAGAGAGCGGTACCCTGGATAGCAATTTTCCCGTTCAGGATAACCTTACGTATTATGCTGGAGGGGCAGGACTCACATCAACCGCCAGGGATTATTTTACCTTTCTGCAGGCCATCTTGAATGGCGGTGAATGGAATGGTACACGCCTCATTAACAGCAATACACTGAATTATCTGAAAACCGACCAGATGATGGGAATATGGGATGATTCTGATGGCTTCAGTTACGGTTTCAGGATTACCTCAGAGGCAGGAGCTGCCGAAGGGTTGCGCCCGCCCGGCAGCCTGAGCTGGGGTGGTGCATTTCAAACCACCTACTGGATTGATCCCGCAAATGAGCTGGTGGTTGTACTGATGACCCAGGTACTGCCATCTCCCTACAGTAATGAGATCTATAACCGGTTTGAGAGCGCTATATATTCTGCGCTCGTTGAGTGATATCATTCTTTGATCACCGGGCCTATTATTGTACAACATAAAACAACGTCATCCCGGCTATTGAACCACCTGTCAATAATCAACGTATAAATCGCTAATCCAGGAGATTTCACCAAAAGCAAGCCGGGATCTTCAACCTTTGTTCAGCAACTATCCCTGATTAACATTCGGGGCATACATCAATGATGGCCCTGGCAGAACCATGATGGCGCAAGCATCTTGCTTGTGCCTATGGGGCTTGTGCCTGAGGCTTGTACCTATTGGCTTTTTTTAAACACTACAATTCTGATGGCATAAGTGAGTTCAAGTTAGGTGCTCGCGTCATCTGAAATAAGGCACAAGCAAGATGCTTGCGCCATCTTTATTCTTTAAACTTGCCAACCTTACCTACCGGCATCAAGGATCCCCTATCCCGCATCTCACAGGATGAAATCCCCCTGACTCCATAAAAATTTCAGCCACATAACAGTTTTTTCGTATTTTCGTCACCGATTTAGGAAACCAATTACTGATTTATGCCCCGATATATTGCAATTCTGTTCTGTTTTCTGCTGTCTTTTCCTCTTCAGTCCCAATCCCAAACCGTTCCGGAAAATCTGACGCTCAAAGAGATTTTCCATGAACCGGTGATTCCGGGTATTCGTCCATCCTTTAATTATTTCTCAGGCGATCAAAACCGTATCTTCTTTACCTGGAATGACTCTTCTTATTATGATAGTAGCCTCTACTCAGTGGGACTGGATGGAAACTTTGAATTCATAAATGAAGATGATGAGTCGTCTACAATCCTGCACTCACCGGATGGCTCAAAAATTGCCTTTACAAAAAACGGCAAACTTATTGTCACAAACGCAGACGGATCAGATCAGCTAACCATTCTTGAATCGCAGGACGATCTATCCGGCCTTCGATGGTCGCCAGACGGTACTAAAATTGCTTTTGTCCGTTCAGGTGATGTTTGGGCTGCTAAAGTGTATCAACCTGGCCTTATCCAGGTGACAAGAAAAAAAGATGATAAACCAAACTACTCTCTGGATACATGGATTGGCAATCAACGTCTGCTTATCCGTCAGACCGATCATTCCGAATCACGAACCATCTATTTTCCGGAATATATTGATGAATTTGTAGTTCCCGGAGGTTCAATGCGCGGCATCCCGCAGGTCGGATTGTTAATCGCATCGCTGGATACCACCACTCTCGATACACTAAAAACAGGCTTCCACAGATCTTCAACTCTTGCATCAAATGATGGGCGATATGCTGCAATCGACTACCAGGACCCGGCCCTTAAAAACCGGAAACTGATTGTATATGACATACCCGAAAAGAGCAGCACCATTGTATTTAAGGATTCCACTGATGGCTGGCTTCATCACACATTTTCTGAATTCGCTCCAACTGAAAACAAACTCCTCCTCTTATCAGAACAAAGCGGATGGAATCATATTTATACGGTAAATGCGGATGGATCAGCTTTTACTCAGCATACATCCGGTGAATTTTATGTTCCCTGGGCAAGATGGATCGATAACGACAATATCCTGTTCGCAAGTAATGAAAAAGATTATGGTGTACGTCATTTATACCTGCTGAATACCGGCAATAGCAGCATACAAAAACTAACTGATACTGAGGCTTACAGGTATCAATTCCAGCTTTCTCCGGATCGAACCAGGTTAGTGTATGCAAAAACACACTTTAACCTGCCATTCGATTTATACAAAATAAACCTGGTTCAACCCGTAGAAGAAATCAGGATAACCCATACAGTACCCGATCGGTTTTTCGAATATGACTGGCAAGAGGAAGAGTATGTTCGCTTCACCGGACGCGATGGCGAAACCGGGTTCTCCATGTCGGTGCTCTATCCACAATATTTTGATCCGTCTCAATCCTATCCTGTTGTGGTATTTGCCCATGGTGCAGGTTCTCTTCAGAATGTCTATAAAGGATGGTCGAATAACTACTGGCGGGAATACATGTTCCATCAATTCTTGCTGCTGCACGGATATGTGGTTGTTGAGGTTGATTTTCGACATAGCACAGGTTATGGCCGCAAGTTCCGGGAAGATGTAACCAACTGGATGGGTAAATATGAGACCGAAGATATTGTAGACGGTCTCGATTGGCTGCAGGAAAAGTGCGGGGGTTGTCTTGACCTTGATCGTGTAGGAATCTATGGTGGCAGTTACGGTGGATTTATGGCACTTTATGCACTCACTTACAAACCCGATCGTTTTCATGCAGGGGCTGCCCTTCGCAAAGTAACAAACTGGCGGAATTACTATCATGCCAACCCCTGGTATACCCTGCCCCGCCTTGGAGACCCAGAAGAATTTCCCGAACATTATGACCGCAGTTCCCCGTTAACATTTGCCCGTGAACTCATACGCCCCGCATTGCTGCTGCACGGTTTGGTTGATGATAATGTTGGGGCACAAGATGCATTTCAGTACGCTGAAGTGCTGATCCAAAGCGGGAATACAAATTTCGAGATGATGATTTATCCGAGTGAGAATCATGGATTCACCTGCCCAAATTCATGGTATGATGAATACAGGCGAATCTTTGAATTTTTCAAAAAACACCTGAAGGATTAGTCTTGAGTCTTGAGGGGGACAATGGACAAAAACATGAGAGTCATGATTCTCATGACTCAAGACTCATGACTCACGACTAAGCAAGGAGGTTTACAACTACTTCATCCCTGTCTTCAAACCACTTGAAATAGGTTTCCGCACAAATGATACCTTGTTCTACCAGTTCCATTTTTTCTCATCACTTAATTCAAGACCATCAGGATCACGCGTATCTGAATGTGATTGACCTATACTCCAGATATTTAATAGTATTAAGGTAAACGAATGATCTTATAAACAATTGGGGTATGACCCGGTTTGTTGAGTACCCATGAAAAATCCCGTTTATTCAACGAACGGACTATCTCAGGCCGATGGCCTGTGGGGTGGGGCGATATTTGGTGTTCGTTATTTCACGAAGGGATCCCTCACAGGGCGGATCCGGTGGGTGCTGACAGGTTGTAGATCCTGTATCTCGAATTCAGTATCCAGCATCCGAAACCTGCTCAATTCATTTAAGTGCCAATAATCATCTCTATTGCATCAAATTCAATACTGTAACGTATACTAAAAAATAGCAGATCAACTAAACTTTCGAACCTATGAAAACTATTCTTCTTGCCTCTTTTTGTTTTCTGTTTACTTTTCATTCTATTGCTCAGGATAAACGGATCATAACCTCGGATGGAACTGAGTTGCACGTTACTGTTAAAGGAAACGGGCTGCCTTTGCTCTATCTCCATGGCGGACCCGGAAGCGGCAGTTACTGGCTGGAAGTGTTTATGGGTGAGTATCTTGAAAAGCACTTTAATATGATCTATCTCGATCAGCGGGGTGTGGGGCGATCCGGCAGTCCTGAAGATGGAAACTTTTCTCTTGAAAGGATGGTACAGGATTTTGAGGAAGTGCGGGAGTCGCTTGGAATCCAAAAATGGTTCACTATGGGGCATTCTTTTGGCGGTATTCTGCAAACCGGTTATTCAGAAAGACATCCCGATGTGATGTTGGGAATGATTATGGTCAACACGTCACTGGACATGCAGGATTCATTCAGGAGAAGCTGGTGCCCAAAAGCTTCAGAGTTTTTAGGACTGCCTGAACCCTTGCAATGCCTTGACGAATCCACTCCCCTGTTCGACCGCTGGGGCGAACTCATCGGAATGCTGAATGAAAATGACCTGATGTGGAAAATGGGATACATGCATCCTGAAAGCATCCGGAAAATGAATCGGACCTATCAGGATATTGAAAACTGGAATCCTGATTTCAGTGAATCTTTCATTGAATATGACGATTATATGGCAGATTTCAGGCATGCGTCAGCCACTCTTCATATGCCCGTCCTTTTTTACTATGGAACTTATGACTGGATGATAGGGCCGAAACACTATCGGAGTATTCAGTTCCCAAATATGCTCTTGTGGGAGGCAAATACCAGTCACATGCCCTTTATTGAAAACAGGGAGGATATAAAAAAAGCGATCGATACATTTCTGGAGGCTTTTCCATTTTAATCAGATTCTGAAATAAAGATTCAAAAGTAAGTTTGGTTCATTCAAACAGTGGTTTCTCAAAAAGTCGAATTTTTTTACCAGTGACAGATTTGAGGAAAAACATTTTTACTGTAAAAACTTCTATCAGGAATCCCTCGACAAAGGCTATCCACTTTTCAGAGAGTATCTCTCGGGATTGGTTTTCGGCAAGCTTTTCAATCCGTCAGCTAAAGCAGACGGTAATATTGTTGAACTCAGGGATGGTCAAAACTTCAATATTCGATGATCGGTGTTCATTGTTTCCCATTGGGATCCCTTCGGGGCAATATTTTCTTCTCCCCAAGGCCATCGGCCTCAAATAACAGAACTTGGGGCAATTCATCACGGAAATACGTTGCCACAGAGAAGAAATCCGCACGAACCGGGTAGTCGCCACATGGATGAACCGCGCCCCAAGTAAGAAGGACGCCCCGAACCCCGGCCAGGCTGTAAGCCTGGGATAGACGGCGCCGGGATCGATGAATGGTTTTTGCTATTATAAAGGTTGTTTCGCGGATTTATAATAAACCGAATGATAGACCGAATTTTATAATCGCAATTCGGTTTATCGGTTATTCAAATCGTCCGGCGTCAGGACTGCCCATGCCTGGAAGTCATCAGTCGAGTTGTTCGGAGAATGATCTGATTTTGTGAGTGGTTCATTTTTCGATGGAACTCGTCAGATGACGATTCACCTGTCACTTTTCGGATGACATAACACTAAATTGAGCAAAATTTCTGAAACATTCAGATGATTTTTACGTAACGTATGCTGATTATTCTTTACTATAAATTATATCAACCCCACTTTACCGAAACCGGTTGCCTCGTTCCCACTCTTTTACAATGTAATCAGATACCCAGTAACCTAGTGCGTTGATGGTTAACACGGGATTGAATCCACCATTGGTTACGTGAAGACTGCCGTCTGCTACAAAGAGATTGTCTACATCATGGATCCGCCCGTATTTGTCTGTAACCGATGTTTGAGGATCGTTGCCCATACGGCAGGTACCTGACTGGTGCTGGCTGCCACTGACCCCGGTTCCGGGAATATTTTTCCAGGTTTTATAAGCACCGGCTGCCTGCAGCCATTTCTCGGCCTTATCCGCAATAAATTCCGCCGTCTTAATATCCTCATCCAGCTTGAATCCTGAAATTTTGGCTACGGGCATTCCCCAGTGATCCAGCACATCTGGCGCTACTTCAACCCTCGATTCAAAGTTAGGGATCTCTTGAACAGGCCCGCGAATGCTTGCATTTCTGCGATAATTGGTTTTCTGATACTCCTTATGCTCCCGACCCCAGCGTGCACTTCCGGGCGGACGATATGCACCGCTGTACGCAAATGGCAGCTTGATGAATTCGTTGCAAAGAACTGCACCTCCGGTAATCCCGGGATTGTTATGCACAAAATCGGCCACAGCTATACTGGCGCCCGGGCCTACATCATCATAGATCTCTTCCTCAAACAACCCGTCGGCCCCACAGTAGGCATGGCCCTGCAAATTTCTGCCTACCCAGTCGTACCGGTTACCAATTCCATTCGGATGAAGTCGGTTGGCTGAATTCAGCAACAAACGGGGGGTTTCGGTAGCCGATGCAGCAAGAACAACGATGTCAGCAGTTTGTATGATCTTCCGCATCTCTCTATCATAATATGACACACCGGTAGCCAGTCCACGATCATCCATTAAAATTTCAACCACCTGGGAATGAATTCGGAGCTCACAGTTGCCGGTTGCAATTGCCCTTGGGATCACTGTATTCTGGGTGCCGTTTTTTGCATCAACAGGGCAGGCAAATCCAACACAGTGCCGAACATGCACACAGGCAGGCCTGCCGTCGTATTCCACAGAATTTCGCAACATGGGAATAGGGAAAGGATGATATCCGATTTTTTTTGCTGCAGCCTCGAGAATACGGGCCTCTTTATTATGCTTAAAAGCAGGCATCGGATGCGGTTTTCTTCTCCATGGAGCAAACGGATTCTGATAATCATCACCGGCCACACCGATCTCCCATTCTGCTTTTTCATAATAAGGTTCAAGATCGGCATACGTAATGGGCCAGTCTTCGATGGTTGAACCTTCGATGTGGCCATAGGTCGATTTTAAGGTAAAATCCTCTTCCATAAATCTCCATGCCATACCGCCATAACATACCGTAC
>PWLN01000017.1 GCA_003559375.1 Balneolaceae bacterium
GATCAGGCGATAGAATTACAGAGGATGATTACTGCATGGCGAATTCTGATGGGTATTCATGAAGAAACAGACCTTAATTTTTCCGGTACTTTCGAATTATCCTCCGTTAATCTTCCTGATTCAGGACAGCTTTTTACGTTGCTTGATGAATCACCACGATTGATCGTGAACCAATTGGCACTTGAATCAGCCGGTTATGAGATACAACTCCAGGAAAACCGTCGTATTCCCTCATTTGAACTGTCAGCCGGATATAAACAGCTTACGCCTGTATGGCGTGGTTTTTTGGTTGGCTTTGCCATTCCGCTGCCACTGCTGAGCCGAAATACCGATTCGATTGAACAATCCCGGTCTCTTCAGCGAATGGAACAGCTAAATCTGGAACACACTCGAAGAGAGCAGAATCAAACCCTGTTGCATCTGGTGAACTTACTGGAATCCTATGAAGTAAAGTTAGCCGGATTTCCCGATTTTCTTGACAAACCTCAAGCCTATCTGAATTCTCTGGCCATCTCATATCAGGAAGGTACACATACTCTCTCTGAATTTCTGAACACCCTGAGCCTGATGGCAGATTCTTATCAAACAAGATTCAATCAGCTTCAAAATTACTATTCCATAGCAGCAGAAATTGAAGCCATTACCGGGCAAAAACTCATTTATCCTTAAACTTTTGTATAACATGAAATATACCGGTTTTATTTGTCTTATTATCCTCCTATTAGTAACAGTTATTGCAGCATGCGGTGAAGAAGGTGTACGGTCTGAACATCATGATCACCACGGAGATGATGAACACAGCAGACTAACGGTATGGACAGATGATTTTGAGTTTTTTTCCATATTTGACATTGATCCATCAACAGGCCTGATAACGGGTGATCTGTTTATATCCATGAATAGTAGGCCATCCGATGCGGAAAGTGGTATACTGTCACTGATGCGAAGTAATGAAATTATTTCAGAACAGCAACTCAGTGCATCAACTAATGGTGTTTATCCTTTTGTGCTCGATTTTAAAGATGAAGTTGAAGCAGCATTATTTCTGAAAGTTCTGATGGATGATCGTGAACTGGAGTTGGAATTAGGCCAGGTATATCGTTCAGATGATCATTCAACATCTGAAACTGTTCTGAATCTCTCATCACTCGATAAAGAGATGCAGTGGCGAATGTCCATCAGTTCAACTTTCGCAGAGATTCATGAAATACCGGAAGTGATAAGCGGACTGGGCAGAGTAATGGATGATCCTTACCATTCCTATGAAATTACTTCACCTGTTGAAGGCCATATCGATTCCGGTAATTTTTCAATCGTGCCTGTTTCTGGCACTACTGTGAACAGGGGGGATCGCTTAATTGCTATTTCGCCGTCGTTGTCCTCAGAAAATTCGTGGACAGAACTACGTCTGGGTTTTTTGCAGGCTGAAGAAGCGTATAACCGGGCCCGGCGTCTCATCGAAAATGATGCGATTTCACTGAGGGAATACCAGTTAAGGGAACGCGAATATGAAGTGAGAAAAGCAGGCTATGAATATTTTCTAAATGATAATAATTATGGTGCACGTCTGCAGGATGCCGGCCATCTTCTCTATCTTAATGCTCATGATGCGGGCGTGATTTCTGAATCTTATGTATTTAGCGGGAAACAGGTAAAGCAGGGTGACCCCTTATTTTCCATTTATAATCCTTACCATTTATGGTTAGAAGTTCTGGCTTATCGTGATGAATTATTGAGATTACCGGAGGTGTCAGAAATCGAGCTGCTTGCAGGTAGAGATACCCGTGTGGCCATTAGAGAGGGAGAAGTAAAGCTTGTAAGCAGGGACATGAGAAGTGATGCTTCCGGAAGCCGCTCGAGATTGATTCTATCGATTGATAATCCGGATTTAAACCTTGCGTTAGATCAGCCGGTTCGTGTAAGGCTGAAAGGTAACGATTTCGAAAGCTTTGTTGCCGTCCCCAATGAAGCTCTTTTTGATGAAGATTCACATAAGGTTGTTTTTGTGGTGCATTCGGGCGATCAATTTGAACGCAGGATTGTGCAAACCGGAAGGAGCTATGGTGGATTAACATCAATAACTGACGGGCTTGAAGCAGGTGAAAGAATTGTAACACAGGGCATCTATCCTCTGCATCTGCTTACCGGGGATTTTCACATCGATGATGGCCACGACCATTGAGTTATGCTGGATAAAATCATTAATAAAAGCATTATTCATCGTTTTACGGTCATTGTACTTACAATTTTACTTGTAAGCGGAGGCATCTTTATTGCAAGTGATATGGCTGTTGATGTTCTGCCTGATGTCTCGGCGCCGGTAGTAACCGTCCTGACCCAGGTTCCGGGAATGCCGCCGGAAGAAGTGGAACAGATGATCAGTTATATTATTGAATCCAATCTTGTAGGAGCAGAAGGAGTCCGAAGGGTTACGTCCCGCTCAATGATGGGCTTTTCGACTGTTCAGGTTGAATTTGACTGGGATGTAAAAGTACAGCAAGCACGTCAGACAACCAGTGAACGGCTGCAGGGAGTGTCAGATCAGCTTCCTTCAGGAGCCGGGGCGCCATTTTTGGCACCTGCCACATCCATTATGGGTGAAATTATGCTGATAGGCTTTACAGCTGATGATTCAGCTCTGATGGATCTGCGTACAGAGATTGATTTTGTTATACGACGTGAACTCCTGTCAATGCCCGGAATCGCTGCAATTTCTGTATACGGGGGAGAAAAAAAGGAATTTGTGGTGGAACCGGACCCTGAACTCCTTGAACAGTTGGGTATTTCCCTGAATGAGGTTTTCGAAGCAGCTCGAAATGCAACCGGCAGTATTTCAGGCGGTTTTACAAATTACTCTGGTAAAGAGTATACCATCCGTGGATTCGGCCGTGCAACCAGCACCGAACAAATTGGAATGGGTATACTAAAAATGGACCCGCAGGGGTATCCGATTTTACTTCGGGATGTAGCAGAGGTCTCTGTCAAAGCTGAACCCTCAATTGGTGCGGCTTCTGTCAATGCACAACCGGGTATCATTCTGGTGATCAGCAAACAGCCTGATGGCAACACGATGGAGCTGACACGGCTGATTGAAAACCGTCTCGATGAAATTTCAGCAACCCTTCCGGAAGGGGTTACTGTTTACACCGATCTTTTTCAGCAAGCCCATTTTATTGAAATAGCGATGAATAACGTCTTATCTGCACTTTTTATCAGCGGATTACTCGTTGTATTTATTTTATTCATATTTCTCGCAAACTGGCGTGCAACGATTATTTCACTTATTGCAGTTCCGGTTTCAGTGATTATCTCTGTATTGTTTCTTTGGTTTGCTGGCATGACATTTAACACCATGACGCTCGGCGGTATAGCGATTGCTATTGGTGTACTGGTGGATGATGCAATTGTATTTGTAGAAAATGTATTCAGTCATCTCAAAGAAAATGCACAGAAACCGCTTAACGAAAGGGAGAAATTTCTAAAGATTGTAAGCAATGCATCTGCTCAGATAAAAGGCCCGATTATTCTCGCAAATTTCACAATATTAATCGTTTTTTTACCTCTTTTTTTCCTTACAGGCCTTCAGGGAAGCCTTCTCATTCCATTGGGTGTTGCTTACGTCACAACAATCATCGCGTCACTTCTTGTTGCCCTGATACTTACTCCGGCAATGAGCGCCTGGCTGCTGGCTGAATCTGCACGTAAGCCGGAAAAAACAAGCTGGGCTGCCAGAAAACTGGAGGAGCTTTACAAGCCTCTGCTGGATTTTTGTTTCAGGTACAAAAAGATGGTTTTACTCTCAGTAGCTGTCATATTTATCATCGTTCTGTTACTGATTCCCGGAATTGGCCGTTCATTTCTTCCCGAATTCAATGAGGGTACGTTAAATGTTGGAATGGCAACCGTACCCGGCACTTCACTAAAAGAATCAAACGAGCTGGGGCTGAGGCTGGAAGAAATATTGCTGGAACACCCGGCAATCGTCTCCACAGCCCGCAGAGTTGGAAGGGCAGAGATGGACGAACATACAATGGGCTCACATGCTCATGAAATCGAGGTACGTCTTGTTGATGATTCAATAAACATTCATGAGCTGATTGATGAACTGAGAGACGCCGTTCAGGTCATTCCGGGAATCAATGCATCATTCGATCAGCCGATTACCCACCGGATTGATCATATGCTCACAGGAGTTCGTACCAATCTGGCCGTTAAAATTTACGGGCCCGACCGGCGGCGCTTGCAGGCAATCAGCCAGGATATTGAGACAATCATGCGATCAGAAGATACTCTGGAAGACATACTTACGGCAGAGCAAGTGGATGTGCCTCAAATACAGATACTTCCAGACCGTGAATTACTGGCCATGCATGGTTTGTCAGTAGCACATTTTGGCGGCATGATAGAAGCTGCTTTTCGGGGGGTTGTCGTAGAACAGATTTATATGGATCCCGCAATATTCAATCTTGTTGTAAGATTTCCGGAAAGATACAGGACAAATCCGGATGCCATTTCCCGAACTCCGGTTGAACTGCCGGGCGGAGGCCATATCCGAATCGGGGACCTGGCTGATGTGCGTGTCAGTTTTGCACCGGCTATCATAACAAGGGAAAATGCGAGCCGTATGATCGTAACCCAGGCGAACATTACAGGAGGGGATTTAAGCGGTACTGTTGACTGGCTGAGGCAGCGTATAACAGATGAGATCGATCTGACCGGAGGCTATGTTGTTACGCTGGAAGGACAGTTTGAACAGGAACAGGAAGCCCGACGGATTATCCTGTTTATGAGCATTCTGTCATTGTTATTGATATTCATGGCCTTGTATGTAATGTTCAGGTCAACCGGCCAGGCACTGCTCATTCTTTTGAACCTGCCTCTGGCACTTGTAGGCGGGATACTGGTCGTTCGATTTGGAAGCGGGATATTAAGCATAGCCGGACTCATTGGCTTTATCACCCTGTTTGGAATTGCAGTCAGAAATGGAATTATTTTGATTGATCAGTACAATGAACTGATTAACCTGAAAATGATGAAAGTCCGTGAAGCTGTGATAACAGGCTCATTGAGCCGTCTTCAGCCAATCATGATGACGGTAATGACCACTGCTCTTGCCCTTATTCCGCTTGCAATGACAGGCGATCAGCCCGGAAATGAAATCCAGGGGCCGATGGCATCGGTTATTCTCGGCGGGCTTGTAACAGCTACGTTACTCAATATGATTGTGGTACCGTTGTTATTCGACTGGTACTTTCGTGAGAAATGAGGCCACCCGGGAAATCGGTTCATCTGAATATCAACCAACGGTACAACTTCGAATATCTGCATTCGGATATCTTAAATCGTATATCAAACGAACCTATACAGATAACCCGGTACGAGCACCACAAGTTTTACTTGAGTCACTTCACTGGCCTGGCTTATATGCTGTCTTCCAGCTCGCATGCAAGTTCATCAATAGCATATCCATAGCCCCATCCGGTATGTTGACATGCTGATTGCAGTGCATGTATTCGTTCTTGAAACTGCTTATAATAGACAGGATGATTTCGAATTTGTTCGCAAAAGCTGTTGAACATAGAAACCATAGATGAATAAAATCTCTCATTCACATCACCGAAATCATTCGTCAATTCAGTGCCAACTTCTACATAGTAAAGTTTCAGGTCTGCAATCTGCCCCGGATATTCTTTCAGTACTTTGCTATACTCGTTCACTGCTTTTCGGGCAGCGGGCAAATCGATTTTGGGAAACATAGCCCGTCCATAAAAATGGCCATAAATTTTTTTCTTTGCTTCCTTCACAATGGATTCAACATCAAAAGCATCAGATATTTTCAACACGTGCCATCATTCGGGTGGAGAAGTCATCATCCCCCCATACCCGTTTAGCAAGTTCGTAAACTTGTTCCCACGACATGTCCGGCTTATACCGTTCCAACATTAGCGTACGGATATGCATCTTTGGTGGTGAATGAAACCCGAGATCAGCGTAAAGTTCCTTAGCCCACACCTCAACGATATTTTCAGTTCTCTTTAGTTGTTCCTGATCAAAGCCGAGGGTGAATTTCACTTCGTACACGTACAGATCCTGTCCGGTACAAATCACGAGGTCAGGTTTTGCATTGAACATCGCCTGGAGGCTGCCATAAACAGAATCATCGGATTCGGTTATTTGCTTTCCAGGTTCCCGCATTTTATGTCTGATCTGGCGAGGATGCGTTTCGGATGGGTCATTTAGTTTGTCCGGAAAGAGATCGGTAAACTTTGTATAGTCGGCGATTTCTTTCTGTTCTGCGATCAGATCGCATATTTTAGTGATGAATTCTGATATATTGGGCTTTCGAACATTGTAAGCATCGCGGATGAGCGCAACCTCACAGAACAGACGGGGATCCTCAACCTGGCTAACACCCAGGAATTCGCAGAGTGGTTGCCAGCGCGGTTGATCTTCAAGCAGCAGGCGGAATAAATGTGCGCATATATCGCGCTCTTCACGGTTATAGTCTGTGTATCGCATAATCCCTGTTTGATCTGACGGTTCAGAGTGCAAATAGTGAGATGACTTAAGGTTTAGCATTTGAGCAACTTTGCTTCCTCACGTAAAACTTGCACAAACAGATCGGGATCATCCGGAGTTATCACTATTTGTTCATTTTTGCTTGTGAGGATAACCACAGTTTTGCGACGATGAGTTGCATAGGCTCTGTAATGGCCCAGTATCCGGTTTTTAAAATATCCAATATATCCAAAAAGTCCTCCGATACCTGCAATACGTATTGATCCCATTCCGGCGTTAGGCTTGAACTCTACACTGGTTATCTCAGAAAGTGGAATGTCTTTTGACCAGCCCAAACAAAGAATTCTCAACTTTCCGTTTTGAATACTATATCCAAACACTCCAAACGCTGCACAGGACAAAATGATGCCCCAGGTAATGATTGTAGGAATTACCGAGTGAGAAGAGTAGAGATAATTCAAACCCAAAAGCAGGCCGACAATCAAGGTAGTAACAATGATCAAAAGAAAATCCCAGGGAGCTCTAAACTGTTTTCTTTTTTCCATTTTAGGTTTATAGGTTAAAGCAGTATAACACTTTGGCGGTTGCGCAGTGATTTTGGATGTTTTATGCTTTAATTGTTCATCCTTCTATGAGGGCAAACAAAACTACTATTAAAAATGCTAGAAAAGTTATACCAAGTGTGAAACCTACTGCAGGCAAAAAGGTATATTTGCTCAAATTTTGGTTTACATTTTTTTGAATGTAAAAAGACCAAATATTAAAAAAAGCACCTAATAGAAAAAAGAGAGTCGGAAATCCAAAAGTGACTGGATTTTCATTTACAGGTACCGAGACAAGTGTTCTTCCTTCCAATACATTTAATTGATAAAGCGAAAAAGTAATAATTGCAATTGAGAACAATATCCAACTTAGAATTTGCATTAAGTTCCAGATTTCAAACTTAGCATTCATATAGTTAAGTTGCTTTTGCATTTCGGTCATTAAATTTTTTTGAAATACGTTTGAAAATAGTAGTTAATAAATTAGTAGTGTAAAAATATACATCTGATTTGTCAGAATTTACAAATTCTGTTTTTTTGAAGTTAGCTTATTTCAATTTACTTGCTGTTATTTCCATATATATAAGGGCAAATTTTCTCCAAAATCACTCCTTATCAAAGCGGGTTTATCTATCGAAGGTTCAGTGTAGACGCAACTATCCAGCGATGCTTCTGTGTAGGTAGACTTATATAAAACCGGTAATGAACCCTGCGAGTTTCGTTCTATGTTTTGCTTGTTATGTACAAGGATAAAGTTGCAATGAAATACAGAACATCAAGAATAGGGTAAGTATTATTTTCATATTAGACACCGCATTTTTGATGTTAAAGTATTATTGGCTCATAAATACTAAGAATACTCCTGCAATCATTGATGGTGAACCCATCAGCTTAATTTGAGTAGATCATGGACGATGCTCTTCATAAAAAATCTGAACTTCAAATTTAGCAGTTTTCTGTCCTAAGAAATTCGAAATCCCTGCTTGCGTGTAGGTGCTGTTGTGAAAAGTTATATTTTCAATTGTCAATTGCATTCCTTACTAAATATTTAAAAGTGCCTGGTCAAAATCAGCAATAATATCTTCTATATTTTCTATCCCTACTGCACAGCGTATTAAGTTTTCAGGAATGCCTAACTGTTTCCGTTCTTCCTCTGTGGCTTCA
>PWLN01000064.1 GCA_003559375.1 Balneolaceae bacterium
CGGCCGTTAGGAAAAGAAGAGCTTCTCTCATTCAGTGATAAGTATATGGCCGATGATGGAGCTAAAGGAATGGCATCGGCCGACCGCATTATTCCAGCCGATATTCCGGAAGAACTTTCTTCTGCAATACAGGAAACATCAAAAAAAATATTCACCATTCTTTCATGCAGCGGACTTGCGAGGCTCGATTTCCTGGTAAACAGCGAAACAGATGAATTCTATTTTAATGAAATCAACACCATTCCAGGCTCTTTTTCGTTTTATTTGTGGAATAAGTCCGGTTTATCGTTTACAAAACTCCTGACTGATCTCATTGAGCTGGCCGTTGAAGAACACAGGCATAAAAACCGCAGGGTGCTAAGCTATGAAACAAACTTATTGAGCAAAAAAGCTGTTACGGGCTTAAAAGGTATAAAAAACTCAAAAAAATGAACCCATTTAAAAGAAATCCGTTTTTATTTGTAATACTGATTGCATTAATTCTGCAGGCATGCGGCCCGACAAGAGATACGGTTGTGGTGGTACGGGATGCACCACAGGTTGAAATAAGAGACAGAGAGATCTCCGAAGAAACGGTTACTGAGGAATTCATGCAGCTGAATGTGGGCCTGATTGATCCGGTTACCAATCTCGATCCGTTATTTGCACAAAATCTGAGTACTAAACGGGTACTGTCTCTTATTTACCAGGGGCTGGTTACACTCGACAGAACTGGCGAACCGGTGCCGGCGATTGCCAGGGAAATCAATATTTCAGATAACGGATTGGAGTACACGTTTGTATTAAACAGGGACCTGATCTACCATGACAGCCCCGTGTTTCCAGCAGGTATTGGGCGCAGGGTACATGCCGCCGATGTTCTGTGGGCATTCATGAGAGCAGCTGAAAATGATTTTCCTCATGATGCATCGAAACTGCTTATGGGAATCAGGGGTTTTGAAAATTACTATCTTGAGCAAAGAATGGTACACGACCCGGATCTTAGGGTGTTAAGGGGAATAAGTGGAATTAATGTAGTTAATGCGGAAACAGTCGTAGTAGAGCTGTTGGAAGAAGATCCCGAATTCTTAAAAAAACTTGCCTCTCCATTATTGTCTATCTATCCAAGAGAGGCAGTTTTGAACAGTGAAGAGGGTTTAAGAAACCGTCCCGTAGGCACAGGCCACTATCGCCTGAACAGGATTGAGAATAATGGAAATATCATTCTTTCCAGGGTAGACAGGGAGCAAAACCTGCAGGCAGCGAACCGCTCGCGTATCAACCGTATTGATTTTATCATGCCGGAAGACGAAACAGCTCTATTTCAGCAATTCGCATCCGGTAGTATTGATTTCATCCCTGAAATAGGTCCGGAATTAAAACAGCAGGTCTCCGACGACCAATTTAATATACAATTGGCTTACAGGGATATTTATCAACTGGTACCGCACAACAGTGCGCGCTCTGTTTCATTTTTTATTAATGATCGATCATCAGTGAATCATGACTGGCTTAAAAACCGGATTGCCCTTCTCACTTCAGAAGATATTCCTATCAGCGGGGAGATTAACCTCAATAATGATCAAATTGAACTAATCGAGCAGGTTCTTCCGGAAGATAATTACTTTTTGATGTTCACGGATGATTATGTGGCACGAGCCGCTTATGGTGTGCTAAATAATCTTATCATTCAGCCTGAGTCATCACTTGTATTCTTTGATATCCGGGTACCCACACGCGCCACTTCCTTGTACAATACCGTAAACGATTCATTTTCTGCAGATTGGGCCGGATCTGAAAAAGAATACTGGTTGCGCATCGATCAAAAAATTCTGAGTTTGTACAAACGCCATGTAACCGGCATTGAGCCAACAGTGGTACCCTGGCTGTTTCATATCGAAAATGTCAGGATTCAAAACAGGGACTAACTTCCCGAATGATGAAATTATGTGTTATTGCCAATCCGCGAAAATATTCGATCAGGGATCCGCTTGAAAGTATAATCTCATGGTGTAAGGAGTCTGGTTCATTGCTTTTTGCAGCAGAGGAACTCAGCCGCCATTTCTCTGATATTTTATATACCAAAGACCATATCACGGTTACCGAAACTGAATCTGAGGCAATAAAAAAATCTGATGTTGTGATTGCTGTTGGTGGAGATGGCACCATGCTCCATACAGCCCATCTTCTTAAAAATCATCCCTTGCCTGTTCTGGGAGTGAATACCGGGAAACTGGGGTTTATGGCAAATATTCAGCCATCACAGATTAACGACGCATTAACTTCTGTATTGAACAGAGACTATCTGATTGATAAACGCCTGATGCTGATGGCTTCCACATCTGATGGCAGCAAATATTATGCATTAAACGAATTTCTGTTTTCAAAAAAGGACGCTTCTTCAATGATTACGCTTGATGTGGAGTATGATGGTAAACTGATCAACAGTTACTGGTCTGACGGGCTCATTATCTCCTCCCCAACAGGGTCAACAGCATACAATCTTTCAGCGGGCGGACCCATTATCATGCCGGGTACACCGGTGATGACTGTAACTCCAATTAATCCGCACACACTCACAACACGCCCTTTGGTTTTGCCTTCCAACCTCAAACTCCGGGTAAGATCAGCAAATCCTGACGAGCAAATCCTCTTCTCATATGATGGAATCATGCTTCCTTTTCACCAAAAACTCGATATTGAAATCATTCAGAGTGAGTATTCGGCTTCACTGATTCAGCTTCCCGGCCATAATTACTTCGAAACGCTGAGAAACAAACTGATGTGGGGCCTCGACAGGCGGCAGGGATGAGTGCATTGCCAACGATTATGCCTGGAAAAACATGGTATGTTTGTACGTTCTCAGCACATTGATCAATATCAAATATCAGATACAGGATGAACTGCTGTATAACATCGAATAAACATACCATGTTTGGCCTGAATTGATATCTATTCCATCCGATTTTCACAAGAATTTTATGAATATTGATTATATTAAAGGTTGAGAACCTTTTAAAAATTAACTAATCAAAATAAATAAAATCATGAAAGTAACAGTTGTAGGAGCAGGTGGAAATGTTGGGGCGACCACAGCATTTGCCCTTGCAGAAAGAGATTTTGTCAAGGAAATTATTATGGTCGATATTGAAATAAAGCAGGGTGATAAAACATTTTATCCTTCCAAGGGAAGAGGCCTTGACCAGTGGCAGTCCGCTCCGATTCAAAATTTTGACACACACCTGAAGGGCTCTGTTTCCTATGAAGAAACCGCAGGTTCCGATGTGTGTGTAATTACAGCCGGTGTGCCGAGAAAGCCAGGAATGAGCCGTGATGACCTTCTATCTATTAATGGCGACATTGTAAAATCCGTAACTGAAGAACTGGTAAAATATTCTCCCGACACCATCATCATTGTGGTTTCAAACCCGCTTGATGTTATGACATATGTGGCACATGCAGCCAGCAATCTTGACAAGAAAAAAGTGATGGGAATGGCTGGCATCCTTGATACTGCCCGATACCGCGCGTTTTTGGCTGAAGAACTGGATGTTTCACCAAAGGATATTCAGGCTATGATTTTGGGAGGCCACGGAGACACCATGGTACCACTGCCTCGTTACACCACCATATCCGGTATTCCGGTCACACATTTTATTGACGATGAGAAACTGAATGCCATCATTGAAAGAACCAAAACCGGTGGTGGAGAAATTGTCGGGCTGATGGGTACCTCAGCATGGTATGCACCCGGTACAGCTACTGCACAAATGGTTGAGGCAATAATGCTCGATCAAAATCGTATTTTCCCATGTGCAGCCTATTGCGACGGTGAGTTCGGTATTCAGGATCTTTTTATCGGCGTACCGGTTAAACTCGGTAAAGGCGGTATCAAGGAAATCGTTGAAATAGAGCTGAACGAAGAAGAAACAAAACTCTTAAGAGCATCAGAAAATGCAGTCCGTTCAACACTGGACGACTACAAAAAACTGGTGAATTCATAAACCGCAAATAAACGAAGACAAAGCTCTTCACTACTTGCACTTAGCCCCAATCCGGAATCCGGTTTGGGGTTTTTTTATTTATTTGAGCGCAGACATATTAAACATCGCACATCGTAAATCAATCCGGGGATTTACGATCTTGAAATCACCTCTAACAACTCCATCTCACACCACTCTCCCGGCGCCTCAATTTCTCCATGAATCGACAAATCATCTATTGCAATACCAGAGCTTTGCAGGCAGATCGACCTGTTTTGGAGTATCTTTCCGCTCGTGTCCCCTTCCGGGCCATAGATAGGATCATCGATAACTGGCAGCCCTGCTTCCCTGAGATGCAATCTGATCTGGTGCGTTCTGCCCGTTACCGGAGTACACTTTACCAGGCTTAATCCGTCTTTTGACCACACTCTCTCAATAACTGTAACTGCCGGTTTCGCTCCGGCAAGCTGATAACCGCATTCAAAAATAAAACCTTTTTTTCGCCTGATGGGTGCATTAACCGTTAAAAGTGGCCCTGCAGATCCTTTAACCAATGCATAATACCACTTGTTTACCCGGTTTTCCGAAAATGCTTGCTGGATCTGATTAGCAGTTTCTCTGTTCTTTGCAAACAGTACCAATCCCGATGTCACGGCATCCAGCCTGTGCACTGTACTCACCCCCTGATAGCCTATCCCCTTTACAATATAACTCAGTGTATTTTTAAAATAGCGTCCTCCCTGATGCATGGGCATCGGCGCCGGTTTATAAACCATCAGCCAGTTTTCCTCTTCGTGAATAACTCTCACATCATCAGGCACTGCCGGTTCTTTTACTGCTTCAGCATGATGAAATATCAGCTGATTGGCTTTGAGAACATGTTCCGGATGAGTCTCACCGTCATCAAGCCATACCTGATTTTTATTAATGCGTTTTTCCCATTCACCGGGGTGCAAATAGGGAAAACGTTCTGTGAGATAACTGATAAGCGTTTGTCCTTCATCTCTCTTTTTTACAAAAAGAGTTCTCGTAAGCGGATATGGCTCAGTGATCCTTACCCTGCTACTTTTGAAGTTCCCGTTGTTTGAAGCTATCATCAAAATAATTGTACCATTTGCGGAACGGACGAAAAGCATCATCGGGATCGAAAGGACGCTTATATTCGCTTTGTCGGCACTCTTCGCTGCAGCAGCCTTCCATGATTTGCGCTCCTTCTTCGGAACAGATAAACAATTTATTACACTCCATATTCGCGCAGTTTAGGTAACTGTCGGCCGGTTTTCCGGTAAGTTCACACTTTGCAACAGGCTCATGTGTCTCTTTATTAACCGGCACTACCAGCCTGTCATCAAATACAAAACATTTGCCATTAAAATATTTTCCACCTTCTTCTTTTGCATATTTCAGGATACCCCCGTGAAGCTGATTCACATCATTCCACCCTTTTTGCTTCATCAGTACGGAAAACTTTTCACACCGTATTCCGCCAGTACAATACATCAGTACTTTTTTGTCTTTGGGAATCTCTTTTTCAGCTTGTTGAAGCCAGCCGGGAAAATCGTAGAAATTTTCGACATCCGGTTTCAGAGCTCCTTCAAAGTGGCCCACTTTCGATTCATAATTATTGCGTACGTCAATCATCACGTAATCTTCTCCGCTCTCCATAACATTTCGCCAGTCTGCCGGAGCAAGATAATTTCCACCTTCTTTAGGGTTCAGGCCATCATAATGAATCGCAACAATCTCCTCACGTACTTTACAAATCAGTTTGGCAAATGGAATCGTATCGTGTTCATCAGTTTTGAATTCCGTTTTTTCAAACCCTTCAATACTCCACAAAAACTCTCTGTACTTTTGGATCTGTTGAGCTGTGCCAGCAAGGGTTCCGTTAATACCTTCACTGCTGATATAGACCCTGCCCTTAAGATTCTCTTGCTTCAACCACTTCTTGTGACCTTCACAAAAATGGTCCGGATCTTCGATCGGAGTAAAATTGTAGTATAGAATTACCTCGTACATAAACTCATTCGTCGCTGCTCAGACGATTTTTAAATAGAATTCGTTAAAAATTTTACGAATTCATAAGTTACAATGATTTTTAACAAGATTTAAATACCTGCCTAAAGGATGCAATGGATTTCTCATGAAAGACGCTTTTTAAGCCTTATCTTTATTTTGGGCTTGTTTGCGGCAGAACTCACTGCACAACATATCCATGAAGAACGTGCCGTTTTGAGCCATCCGGTTCTGAATTCGATTGAAGAAGCTGCGCTGAGAGGTATTATATCAGATGAACAAGCTATCCTTCAGATGATATATGCAGGCTACCAGCCGGAGCGTCTTGATCCAAGATTCTCCATGACAGATGTAACACCTATTCGGTGTATGGTTCCTGTTCTTGCTGAATATTACCATAATAAATCTGAGATTGATCCGGGAATAATTATGGAAATCGAAGACATGATATATCCCCGAACCACTTTAACAACCAAGACGTTTACCTCCGAATCGGGCAATTTTATAATTTACTATGATCTTGAGGGAAATAACGCCGTTCCAGCTGAAGATTTAAACGGAAGCGGTGTTCCCGATTATGTAGAACATGCTGCTTTTGCAGCAGATTCATCGTACCGCTACCAGGTTCAGCAGCTTGGATTTGAAGATTTTATGAAGGAAGACCCTTATGAGATTTATTTCAGAAACTTTCGGTTTTATGGTACTACCACCGCTTCCGGTTCAACCACCTTTATTACCGTTCACAGTAATTTTCAGGGGTTCCCTCCAAACACGCATCCATATGGCAATCAAATTGGTGCATTATATGCAACCATTGCTCACGAGATTAAGCATGCCATTCAGTATGCAACTAATCGCTGGACCGGGCAGGCAGGCAGTTTCGACTGGATTGAAATGGATGCCACGTTAATGGAAGAAGCCACTTTTGATGATGTGAACGATTATTATAATTACATCATGTCGTACGAGACCGCCTCAGGCGATTGGAACAGAAACCGGCCAAACGGTAATTCCATTTTCGGTTCGCCCGGAAACCCGATACCCGGCGCGTATTGGCATATGACATGGATGCTTTACTTTTTTGAAAAACATGGCGGAGAGTTTTGGGTGGATGTATGGAAAGAATTTATCACTGAAAGGGATATGCCTTTTTTTGAAGCCATAAAAAATGTAATGGTCATAAAAGGACTCAGTTTTGAGCAGGAGCATATTAATAACCATATTTGGCACATGGCCTCCGGACCGGTTCATTCTTCATCCGACTTTGGTTTTAGTGAGCGTTTAGAATACCCGGTACCCAGGTTCGGAAACAATATTTTCTCAGTACCCGACAGTCTGAATAACATCTTTGTACGATCGCTGGCTGCAAATTACATCGACGTTTCCCCTTCGCATTTTACTCTCGGGCAACCTCAGATTTCTCTTCAGTCGAATGTAAACGGTGTGGGACTGGGTGTGATCGGTTATTTCCGTGATGGCAGCACGGATGTTCAAATCAGTGTGAATCCAAACTCCAATTTGCAATCTATTCAAACAACATGGTCATGGAGTAATCTATCCGACCTTAACATTGCTGTAGTAAATACCAATCGCGATGAAAATGCGGTTTATAATCTCGTGGTAAGCTCCATGATACCGGAAGAAGACACCATTTCACAGAATTATCCGAACCCCTTTAATCCAGGTACTCAGATTGAGTTTTCGTTAAGCAACACGAAACCGGTAAGAATCGACGTCTACGATCGTATCGGCAGAAAAGTCTCCACCCTGATAGACGGAACTCTGGAACGAGGTTTCCATACTGTAACATTCGACGGAACCGGACTTGCATCGGGACTTTATTTTTATCGTATCGTTACCGACCAGACACAGACCACCAAAAAAATGATTTTGGTGAAATAAATGAGATAGAATGCGCTTTACAGCGCTTACAGGTCCTGCTGACGCTGTAAGGTTGTTTGATTCTCAGCTTGCATGATCGATAATAATTACTGTTTTTTATCTAAGTTCATCATTCAAATAATTGGGTTATGAAGAATATCCTGCTTACTGTTTTGGCACTGTTATTATTGCTTGTAGTGTTAGGCCTGGTTATACCGGATGCTGATGCAGAAACTGACATAAACCTTCCTGAAAAGGCAAGAATAGTTGATGCTCTATTTGAAGACTTGAACACTCCCGGAAGTCCGGGAGCTGCTGTTGCCGTGGTATATGACGGC
>PWLN01000373.1 GCA_003559375.1 Balneolaceae bacterium
AATGAATATTAATTCCGGTTGATTGCCTTTCTCTTTTTTTAGTATATATGCCCCTTGAGCAGCTCCTTTTGCTTCTGCGTAAATACTTCGATCCAGAGTTGGTAAATTCTGGCGGGTCAGGATCAGCATCGATGGACCATCATTTCTTTCTATTGCTGCTTTCCAGCATTGTGCGGTTTCATTTGCATCTGCCGGCCGTAGTACATACACATTCGGAGTAGCTCTGAGTGCTGCCAAATGTTCAATTGGCTGGTGTGTAGGCCCATCCTCCCCAATTCCGATGCTGTCGTGGGTAAAAACAAAAATTGAAGGAATATGAGATATTGCTGCAATACGAATAGACGGTTTATTATAATCTGAAAAAACAAGAAAAGTACCGCCATACGGTATAATTCCACCATGCAAAGCCATACCATTCAATGCAGCAGCCATGGCATGTTCTCTTACCCCATAATGAAAATTACGTCCCGTTCTGTTTTTAGCATTAAAAACACTTTCTGCTTTTAAATCTGTATTAACACTTCCCGTTAAATCGGCTGAGCCCCCGATAAGGTTTAATATGTACCTGGAAATTTGATTAAGCACTTCTCCGGATGATTTTCTTGTAGCCATTCCTTTAGGGTCAGCAGGAAATACCGGCAGAATTTCATCCCAGGAGTCGGGCATTTTACGATTGATAAAACTGTGGAATGATGCCGCTTCTAACGGATACTTCTTCTCATATTCAGCTAATTTTTGATTCCACTCATTTTCAAGGATCTGGCCCGATTTTTTTGCATCTCCCATTGATTTCATCACTTCTTCAGGAATATGGAACGGTATGTCCGGCTCAAAACCAAGATTCTCTTTTGTAAGCCTGATTTCATCTTTACCCAGTGGGGCTCCATGCGAATCGGCAGTACCCTGCTTATTCGGGCTTCCATAACCAATAATTGTTTTACACTCAATTAAAGAAGGTTTATCTGTTGTTTGAGCGTAGCTGATCGCATTTTCGATTTCAGTGTGATTGTGCCCATCAATAACCTGGATATCCCAACCGTAAGCTTCAAAGCGTTTTTTGGTATCATCTGTAAATGATAAATCTGTTGAACCATCTATAGAAATCTTATTTGAATCGTACAGATAGATCATTTTTCTCAGCTTTAAATGCCCGGCTAGTGACGCTGCTTCATGGGAAATACCCTCCATCATGTCACCGTCACTTACAATAGCATACACGTAGTGGTCTGTGAGACTAAAGCCTTCTTTGTTAAATTTTGCAGCCATAAACTCTTCAGCAATTGCCATGCCTACTCCTGTTGCAAAACCCTGCCCCAATGGTCCGGTTGTGATCTCAACACCAGGGGTTAAGCCGTATTCTGGATGGCCCGGCGTGATGCTTCCATATTGTCTGAAGTTTTTTAATTCATCAAGTGAGAGGTCATACCCGGTTAGATGCAGCAAAGAATAGATTAGCATGGAGCCATGGCCCGCAGACAGAATAAAACGGTCACGATTGTACCATTCAGGATTTTTAGGATTATGTTTCAGGAATTTAGTCCACAATACATAAGCTGTATCAGCCATACCCATTGGCATACCGGGATGTCCGGAATTGGCTGCTTGTACAGCGTCCATCGACAATGTTCTGATTGTATTAACACATTGCCTGGCTATAGTTTGATTGTCGCTCATTGAACTTTATTTTCAGGTTAGATATTAGAGCAAATTAAAAAGATAGGCAAGTTCACTTCAAGGCAAAAGAAAAGCGTAAAAAAAAGCCATCCTTTTCAGAAAGGGTGGCTTTTGATCAAGTTTGTTTTAATATAGATTAACGGCCGGTTGGTGTATGGCCTTCACATTTCAGTTCAAACTGAAGCTCATGGTTCGCTGGCTCAGTAAAAGCACCAAATCTTGCGTTTTCGAATGCAGAGCATGCTGCCCCAAAATTACCCTGACCTTTTAGGGCAGTGCCCAATTCGAAGTAAATTTTGGCTTTATCAGCTACACCGCCTGTGTGTAAATCGAGTGCACGCCTTGCACTTGACTCGGCAGTTGACCAATTACCTCTGAGATTTGAGATTTCAGCTAATCTGAACTGTGCTTCGTATGAGTTCGGGTCATAATCACTTACCCTGTTCAACAAAGCAACTGCATCAGCAAACCTTCTTTCGTCAGCAAGATTTACAGCACGGAAAATGAGTTCATCACGGGCACCGCTTGTTGCATTATTTAAGGTACGTGTATCATTTGTTTCCTGTGCAACTGCAATTGCCCTGTCGTACCAATACATGAATGCGTCAACATCAGTCGGGGTCATTTGTTTTTGTACAATGCCTTTTTGATAATAAGCTACAGCATAATTAGGATTCATCTCAATTGCCGTATCAAGGTCTTCCATAGCAGCTGTTAGATTATCCTCCCTGAAATGTAAAATTGATCTGATGTAGTAGAGCTGTGGTATTGCACCTGCAGCTTGTTGTGCAACCTGGGAATCATTGAATTCGCGTGCTGCCTGCTCTGAAACTTTGAAATAATCCAACGCCCGATTCAGAGATGACATTGTACGCTGGCTCTGGTAATCTCTGTATGCATTGGATGCCCGAGTTTGATATACCCTTGGAAGCCTTTCAACAATAAGTTCGGTTATGTCATCCAGGTTATTCGCACGCGAAATTTGAAGTGCGTCTCTGTACAACTCTATTGCACCTGAAAACTCGTTACTTCCGGCCAATTCCTGAGCATCATTATAAAGCTGGATTGCTTCAGTTCTTGCTTCATCCTGCGCAAAGGTTGAGTTTGCTAAACCAAATACCATGAAAAAAATCAGGCATGTTGATAAGATAGTTTTAAGTGATTTCATTGCTGTCTGGTTGATTTTGATTCTTTTGAGATAAACGTGGATAACTTAATGAAATTTTACCAACAAAATCATCAGGCTTTTCACACTTTTTTGTACATCTGATAAAGATAAATGTTTCCTTGAATTAAAAGTTCGGTTCAAGCTTCTTATTTTTATAAAATTCACAAACATACCGTACAGCTTCATCGGTATTATCTGTCAAGTGAAACAAATCCATGTCTGATTCACTGATATAACCATCTTTTAGAAGTTTGTCCACCATCCACTCTACAAGCCCGTCCCAATATTCTGTACCGACCATAACAATAGGGATTCTATCGATTTTTTCAGTTTGAATAAGTGTAAGTGTTTCAAACAACTCGTCAAGAGTGCCAAACCCGCCGGGAAATACAATAAAACCCTGTGCGTATTTTACAAACATGACTTTTCTAACAAAGAAATACTTGAAATTTATCACATATTTCGGTGAAACATAAGGATTAATTCCTTGTTCCTGCGGCAGATCAATTCCCAGGCCAACCGATTTACCCCCATGCTGTATAGCCCCTTTGTTTCCGGCTTCCATAATTCCCAGGCCGCCACCGGTAATGACCCCAAAACCATTCTCGGCAATGGCTGCCGCTGTATCTATCGCCATATTGTAATACTTTGTACCCGGTTTTAGACGTGCTGAACCAAAAATAGAGATACAGGGGCCTATTCTTAAAAGAGTATCATACCCGTCTACAAACTCACCCATAACCTTAAAGATACTCCACAATTCACGGTTGCTGTCCGTATCAAATCGGTTTACTGGTTTGTTTTTATCTGAATAATATTTCGGTGCTGTCATAATGTGTTCTTCTCCGCAATGAGTCGGTTCAAGTAATTATTGTAATATAGGTACTAAACCAAATGTTACAAGATGTGGGTTGCCAGAATTCAAGGATTATCAAGCAGCCCGTATTTATTTAAAACTGCATGCCATACAAATTATTTTGATTGTAATGTTAACGAAACACGTATACCCGGTGTACCATTTTCAAAAATTCCGGGCTCTATGATTGTACGTGCAGAAAGATCGTCAGAAACATCAAAACTGCGCATATGTGCATATACATAAGCATCGAGAATGTTCAGGCCATACGCAAGCCCCATTACAACAAACATAAAATCTCGCTGGTTGCGTAAAGTATTTCTGTTTGCTTGCAGCTGATTTACGTTTACGTTCTGTAAATATTCGGGAGTAGGCCCAAATCTCATATCCGAATCTGATCCCTGAACAGAATTATAGTATGCAGCACGGTAATCCTGATATTGTGAGTTCAGATGGGCAGTGTAAACCCCAACCCCGGCAAAAAGGCCATACACAATAGGCACTTTCCAGATTTGCCTGTTTGTAACCTGTCCCCATCCGGGAATCATCATCGACTTGAACAACACTGACCTCGGACTCGGATATTCTTGATTTGTAGTTTCCTCATTATTATCCTGGTCATTATAATTAAAAATAAAAGTGGCAGAGTACCTGTTTTGCAATAGAGTGTAATCAGGTTCTATGATGTGAAGTTGAGCTGCCAGTTCACCAGTTTGAAAAATAAATATCAGTATGATGAGATTATTCCATTTCATCAAATAACTGGATTAAACGTTCCAGATCATCATCTGAGTAGTACTCAATTTTAATTTCACCGCCTCTTGCTTTCCTTTTTATATTTACACGGGTGCTGAATTTGGCTCTTAATTTTTTTGAAAGATCCTCAAGAACCGGGTCATGTTCAGCCATCTTTTTTACTGATGTATTCTGTTCATTCTTTTTTTCGAAGCTTTTTACCAGTTCTTCTGTCTGACGGACAGATAACGACTTCGATAGGATTATTTTTAAAATTTTTCTCTGATCTATCTCTTTTTTGATATTTATGAGGCTGCGTGCATGGCCACTGGTAATGCTCTCATCCCGAATTGCCGCCTGCAGAAAGTCTGGCAATTGAAGCAATCGCAGTATATTCGTAACAGTTGTCCTGTTTTTGCCAACCTTCTCGGCAACTTCAGATTGCGTATAGTTGCACTCATCTATCAAACGCTGATAACCGAGGGCAATTTCCAGAGGGTTAAGATCTTCCCGCTGAATATTTTCTATCAGTGCAAATGAGATGATATCCTCATCATTTGCCTCACGGATATATGCGGGTATTTCAGAAATACCGGCCATTTTTGTGGCTCTTAGCCTTCTTTCACCACTAATAAGCTCGAATCTTTTCTGGCCGAGGTATCTCACTGTAACCGGCTGTATCAATCCGTGTTTACGTATGGAGGATGCCAACTGCTCCAAAGCTTCTTCCTTAAAATCCGTCCTTGGCTGATGTGGATTTGGGCGAATATCCGTAACAGGGATATTCAGTACAACATTAACCCGTTCGGCCGGGTCCAGGGAAATTACAGTTTTGGTTTCCTCTATGTTCCTGCCTTTATCTTCAGGCTCATCCTGCCGGTAATCGGGGAAAAAAGCTCCAAGTCCCCTGCCTAATACTTTCTTCGACATATTTAATCGGTTTACTTTGATAAAACAGGGCTCGACTTAAACATCTTCTTGTTTCGGTGAATAATTTCCCTTGCCAGGGAAAGGTAATTTTTTGCCCCAACACTGGTTGCATCATACAATATGGCCGGTTTGCCGAAACTTGGTGCTTCAGCCAGCCTGATATTTCTTGCTATGATGGTTGAAAAAACACGGTCATCAAAATATCTTTTTACTTCTTCTGTAACCTGATTCGATAATCTTGTACGAGTATCGTACATAGTTAGCAGAACCCCTTCAATATCCAGATCCCTGTTCAGATGCTGCCGAACAATTTTAATAGTATTTAATAATTGCCCAAGGCCCTCGAGAGCATAATATTCACACTGTACAGGAATTAAAACAGAATTGGAGGCCGTTAAGGCATTAATCGTAAGTAATCCAAGAGAAGGCGGACAGTCTATGATTATGAAATCATATTTTTTCCCAAGTGCATCAATAGCTTTGTGTAATATGCGTTCCCTCTCGTTTCTGTCTACCATTTCAATCTCTGCACCAACAAGATTGATATGTGAGGGAATAATATCCAGGAATGGCAGTTCAGTTTCACGTATCGTATCATTAATATCCAAACCTCCTACCATTACCTCATAAACTGAATGTGTAACCGATTTTGGTTCTATGCCAAGGCCACTTGTCGAATTACTTTGAGGGTCAATATCGATAACAAGAGTCGGATGTTCGATAACAGCTAAACTGGCTGCAAGATTAACTGCTGTAGTGGTTTTACCCACACCACCTTTTTGGTTTGCAATGGATATAATTTTTCCCATTAAAAAATCAGGAGTTATTGTTCAATTTATTTTATCCAATATAACCCTCGCGCAAAATGTAACCAAAATTAGTTATTCACAGATACAGGTGGAAAACTTAATGGAGTATAAACCAACTTTATTAACAATAATAGTTTAACCCATTAATTTAAGAAATAGTAATCTCGGATGTTTTATCTGCGACTGCCTGTTAAGTGAAGGTGCCTCTGAATCGAGACAGATTGAGATGGATCGGTTACAGGAGTAAGTTTTTGATAACTGTGATGAAACATTGAATCGATAGTCGCAATATTGTCAGCCCGGAACCGGTCGTAGAAATGTATAACGTCATTTTCATCAATCCATGGCTCAATAGCATTTACCTCGCTTCGTACTATCCCAGACGATGATACTACAGCAGGCTGCTCTGATAATACATTTACCGGAAAAGTGTTATTAAGTTGAGATTCAGTTGAACCTATCATGGCTGACCCGGTATTATTTTCAGTACTGCCTTCACTTGAATTGAGCAGAAAAACACCGGATGTGAGGCCAATTACAATTAATGCTGCTGCTGCAAACATATATCTGCTCCCAATTGATGAGCTATGTTTTTTATGCAGTGTTTCAGCCCTACCAAGAATTTCATCACTAATCTCTGCAGGTGGATGTATACATTTGAGCTGGAAAAGCTTCTCCGAAATATTTTTAAATGATTCAACCTCTATTAAAAGATTGCTGTCATTTTCAAGATCCCTCTCAAATTCGAGTTTTTCAGAGGGATCCATCTCATTGTATATGTAAGTGATGCTTTGATTTTCTTTCTTACTCATAAATTGCTTTGTTCCTTCTCATGTTCTTCATCGAACATTTTACGAAGATTTATCAAAGCATATCTCATTCTGCCAAGCGCTGTATTAATCGACACATTTGTAAGTTCAGCAATTTCCTTAAAGGGCATTTCGTAATAATGTCTCAACATAACCACTGTTCTTTGCTCTTCTGGCAAATTCCCAATATGCTTCAATAAACTTGAAGTAGACTCATCAAGCTCAAGTTTTTCATGTTGCCCGATTGAATCTTCATCCGGTAATCTTTCGTAAAAGTCCGTTTTTGATTCTTCATCGTATGAGCTTGTAACGTCGACAAAACGTTTTTGTTTTCTGATGTGATCAATTGTTGCATTATGTGCAATTCTCATCACCCATGCAATCCATTTACCCTGCTCATTGTATGTATCGTCCATTTTCGTAATCACCTTGGTGAAAGTCTCCTGAAAGATGTCATTAGCAATCTCCCTGTTTTGGATCATACTGAAAATATAGGAATATACTTTCGCCTGATGGCGATTCATAAGCTCACGAAAAGCCTGCTGATCATCTTTTTTTCGAAAAAGATGAACCAACTCCCGGTCTTCCATTTGCTCGTAGTTCTGAGGGATATGGTTGTTATTAATGAGTCTCATAATTTCAGTTCAAATTTATTAAAAGCTTTTTAAAATTCTAACACCAAATCAAAAATTACCATTCAATTATCCTAAAAAGCGCTTCTACTTAAATTTAAGCATATTTCATGCCATTGGTAAACTGCTGACTTTTTTTCAGGCTTAGTATGTTTTACAATATATAATATCTCAGAGTTTCAATAGAATCTATAACATTTTCATGTTATTCAATTCTAATATAAACCCATAATCTGATCTGCAAATTTACTTTTGCCGCAGGGATTGGTAAACTTCTTCCCCTGTCTTTGTACCAAGAAATTTCTGAAGAGTTTCAATATCACTCTCCTTTATTTTTTTAACCGACCCGAAATGGTTTAACAATTTTTTTGCTCTTTTTTCACCTATACCTGCAATTTTGGTGAGTTCAGTTTTAATGGTGCGATGGCTTCTTTTCTTTCTGTGGAATGTAATTGCAAATCTGTGCGCCTCATCACGTGCCATTTGCAATAATTTTAATGCCGGTGAAATTTTGGGAATCATTACCG
>PWLN01000176.1 GCA_003559375.1 Balneolaceae bacterium
CACCCGCTGGATATCCGATACAATGTGATCAACTGGGTGCATCGTTCTACAAGGGGCTGGTCGTACGGATCGTCGGTTGTGGATCCCCGTACGGGTGAGATTATCAAAGGAAATGTATTGCTCGGCTCGCTTCGAGTACGGCAGGATTATTTGATTGCCGAAGGGCTGCTGGCACCGTATGAGGAAGGTGTGGATCCCGATCCGCAGATGCTGGAAATGGCATTAAACCGTATTCGTCAGCTTTCGGCACACGAAATCGGGCATACACTGGGTATTGGCCACAATTTTGCAGCCAGTATCAATAACCTGGCCTCCGTAATGGACTATCCCCACCCCATGGCCACAATCAACCCGGATGGCTCCCTGAGCCTGGAAAACGCGTATGATATTGGAATCGGCGAATGGGACAAACGCGCAGTGCTTTGGGGATATCAGCACTTTCCGGATGGTGTGGACGAAGATGAGGCGCTGGACAATATCATCAGTGAAACTATAGACATGGGCTTGCTCTATATTTCCGACCAGGACGCCAGGCCCCCGGGTGGGTCTCATCCGTATGCGCATCTGTGGGATTACGGCCATGCCCCGGTTGAGCAGTTGAGCCATATCCTCGATATTCGTCAAGCAGCGCTGAACCGTTTTGAAGAGCGAAATATCCAGATGGGCAGGCCGATGTCGAACCTGGAAGATGTGTTGGTGCCAATCTACCTGTATCATCGCTATCAAACGGAAGCAACGGTAAAACTGATAGGTGGTGTGGATTATGCGTATAACCTGAGGGGAGATGGCCAGCCCGGCCCCCAAATTGTGGATTCGAATATTCAGCGGGCCGCACTTACTGCCATGCTGCAGACACTGGATACGGAGGTTCTTGCCCTTCCGGAAGAACTGTTGAATGTGATTCCGCCTCGTCCGGCATTTATTCCATCAACACGAGAGCAGTTTCGAGGATATACAAGTCCGATGATCGATCCAGTCGCGATGGCTGAAGCAGCAGCCGGGCATGCAGCAGCTCTGCTGTTCAATCCCGAACGAAGTGCCAGGCTGTTGATCCAATCTGCCCGGAATCCGGCCTATCCCGGCCTGGCCGATGTTGTTGAAACGGTACTCGGAGCCACGATACTGAGCGGCAGATCAACCGGCTATAACGGGTCAGTTCAAAGGGCAGTAAACAATGCGGTATTGAGAAATCTGCTTAATCTTGCAGCCCACAGCGGCTCTTCGCCCGATGTAAAAGCTGTAACCGGAGTGCTGGTCGAAAATCTGAAAGCTCAAATCAGCGACCGTGTTACTGCCATTGATGACCAGATTTGGAGCGCTCATTACCGATACATGATCAGAAAGATCGACCGTTTTCTGGAAAACCCGGCCGAATTCACACAGCCACCAGATCCCTATATGCCACCCGGAGCACCGATAGGAAGCGGATTTTGATTTGAGAGTACTCGATTTCAGATTACTCGATTTTTGATATGGGGCTGTGAGTAAGTCATCCCTCTTGGATAGCGCAAGCGTCTCGCGCCATAGGCATCCCTTCGGGGCTTGTGCCCCTTGATATGGCAAACCATCATGGTGTTGATCTAAGATTACTCGATTTTAGATCTGGGGCTGTGAATAAGACATCTGACGAGTTACATCGAAAAACGAACCATTTACAATATGAGATAATCCCCAAACACCTCGTCTGATGACTTGCGGATATGGGAGTGCTGACGGCCTACATTAGCAGGGCTCATCAGTTCCCCACGAAGCGCTCCGGGCGCAGCGATTCCCATGAAATGAAATCCCTCTGGCATAGCCATCCATTCGGGGCAGAGCCGGGATGGGAAAGATGTTGAAAAGGTGTACTTTTCGAAGAGTATTCATTGAAAAGAGATACTACCCCAAAAAGAGGCCTTCTTGCCGGGACAGCGACCCGGACTACGGTACTCCGAGCGTAGTTGATCCTCTCTTACTCTGTTTTCCCATCAAGATGGTCCTGCTCCAAAACGTGATTCTTCCCCAACACAAGCCCCGTAGGGGTGGCCGATCCTATAGCCCCGGGTGAATGCCGATCATCGCGAAGCGATGCTTCGAATGGAACCCGGGGAAAAAGCGCAATCCACCAACCACCCCCGAGCGATGGCCTTGTTGAGGCCCCAAACCAAATCGATGGGGGATCTGCCCAAACGTGGTGTTTGGGCAGAAGGAAACGGCGTCCATTTCAGATTCCACCGCAGATTATTTGATCTCAGATTTCTCAATGTCCTATTTATAATAGGCTTATGATGATAAATATTTAGATCAAAAAAGTATAAAGTGTATGTATTTATTCTATTAACTAACGTATATAAAATCACAGAAATCAGATGATCACATACTATTACTTCTGATTAATACTAAATCAGAACTATAATTATTTCCAATCATAAAATGATTTTATTATACTAAGCCCGAATAATCGATCAACTATTTCAAAATAGGGTGATAATTCGTCCACATCCAATCATCCATCCATCAGACTGGTATGTTCCAGGTGATGACAATTGGAAGGAATTTGAATCCAGCTTTGAATGAAGGATTCTGATCTAAAACAAAAAAACTATTTTAAACACGCAGGATGAAAATTTTGATATGTATCAGATATCGGTCACTTCCCATTTTGGCTCTCGTTGTACTATTGATGTTTGTTATCATTTCTTGTGAAGCCGGAGAGATCATTTCCGAACCGGAAAGAGAAACAGGCAGAGTACAAATTAGAGTCGAAGATAATACATTTATTCAGGGGGAGTCCGTTTTTATTGAACCGGTTTTTTTTGATACCCGAGGCAATTAGATTGAAGATGCACCTCCATGGCTGATTCCGCAATGGAATATTCAAAATCCTGATATCGTTCAGTTAGATGGCAATCGCGTTACAGGGCTTCAGGTCGGAAACACCCTGCTCGAGCTTTCATTGTGGGATCAGAATGCGAATACCAGAATCTATGTTAATCCGGCTGAAGTTGAAGCGTCTGTTGCACGAACAAGTATTATGCAAAGCACATCTTCACCCGATCGGTCTATTCCATTGATTGCAGGAAAAGCTGGGGTACTAAAAGTATATGTTTCATCCGATAGGGAAAATTATTTTGAGATACCGAACATTGCTGCACAGCTTTTTGTAAACCAGTCGTTATTGCAGGAGTTTGAACTGCCCGGAAGCCGTAATTTTATTTCCTTTGGCGAGGAAGATACCGGTAGAAGTGCCGATCTCAGCATGTTAATAGATGGAAACTCTATAACAGAAGGCCTGGGAATGCGCTTTCAGTTCGATCCGGAACACACCTTACCGCTTCCACCGGGTTTTGATACCTTTTTTCCCTCTGCTACTGAGTTGCAAATGGAGAATGTTGTAGAGGTTTCACCACTCAATGTTCGGTTTGTTCCTGTTCACAGCCCTTCCGGCGAGGGGAATGTTCATACAGGCAACGTCAATGAATTTCTTGATTTTACCTACCGTGTGTTCCCCCTGAAAGAAATCAATCCTGAAATCCGGACTCCATACACGACATCACTACGAATGGAAATCGTAGAAGATTGGAGCGCTCTTATACACGAAATCAGGGCACTTAGAATAGCTGATGGAATAGCTGATGGCAGCTCATTATACTATCATGGAATCTCCGTAAGGGTCGGGGGTCCGACCGGTGTGGGTTATCTTGGTTATCCTGTTGCTATAAGTTGGGATCAATTCCCCGCTGCTTCTCAAACAGTAGCCCATGAATTTGGCCATAATTTTGGCCTTCGTCATGCACCTTGTGGAGATCCTGGTGGAGTTGATCCAAATTTCCCGTATTGGGGCGGATCTATTGGTGTTCCGGGTTTTGATATTGTTGAAAATGAATCCAAACCTTCCGATTCATATTATGATCTGATGAGCTATTGTGGCCCAGGCTGGATAAGCGATTACCATTACCAAAAAGTTCTGGATTTTCGTAAAGAAGAAGCACTGAATGCTAATCATCAACAACTGTTGGCTAACCAGGAGGTATTACTCATTTGGGGGCAAATTACACAGGATGGAATTAAACAGGAACCCTCTTTTCACTTACAAACCGTACCAAAACTGCCGGATAACGAGGGTGACTACTATATTGAAATTAGAAATGATGCTGGAAACACGTTGTACAGATCCTCATTTACACCCCACAAAGTTGGTGATGATCCAGGTAAGTCCAAACATTTTGCATTTGCTATACCGGCTCATTTGATGGCCGGCCATCATATTAAAACCATCAGGGTTGTTGGCCAGGGTATTGAAACGGAATCAAAGCCCACATTGTCTCCTGAACAGAAATCACGATTGCTGGAACCCGGCTCTTTGGTGAACAGGGTATCAACAAAAGCAGGTCAACAAGGTATAGAGATTACCTGGGATGATGCGGAGCTGCCTATGATTATGATCAGAGATGGCCAGACCGGAGATGTGCTGTCATTTGCCAGGGGAGGTGAGGTATTTATTGCATCAGGTGCTGAAACTTTAATAATACACTCCTCCTACGGTGTTGGAAGTGTAAGTCATGAAATTCAAATACAATAAACCAGATGATTTCAACTATCTACATCGGATTGCTGATTTTTGCCGGGACGTTGCAAGGTCATCAGAACAGTGATACAACGCGAGCTGTAATTGAATCCGAATCATACGTATTTCAAACAAACAGTGAGACGGAAAAGCGGAGCTATAAGAAATTTTCTATAGAAGTCTCCGGGGGGATGGGTATCGGTGAGTACACCGGGGCTTATTCCGGCCTCGAATTTTCACCTGATATGAATTGGCGTGTAAAATTAAACTACAGGCCCCTGTCGTGGTTATCTGTGTATTCCGGTTATGGACAAACCAGTTTTGATTGTACTCATGGCTTTTGCAGAGGCTATGATATAACTTTCACCGGGGCGGGTGTGGATGCAGGTATTCAAATGCATGCATCCTGGTTTTGGATGGGTGCCGGGCTGCTAAAACACAAGTTAACAGCCGCAAGCAGCCAGAGTTTTGTATCGGATGAGTCTAAATGGGGTTACGACCTCAGGGCGGGGCTTTTAATACCGGTTACCAGTCTGTTTGAAATCAGCATTGGCGGACGCTATGCCATGTATGATACCCGTTTTGCCGATGATGAAGTTTTCAATTCAGTGAATTACATCACCACCGAGATAGGTCTGAGGATAAATATATTTTAGAACACTTATTCTGTTATCAAGCCCATTCAAGGCTTGAGTTCAAATCCTGATCCCTCCAATTTAAAGCGGATAGGATCAAGCTGGCTGGCCATTTTGTAAAACGAATTTGCTTCATTTTCTTCGCCGGATTCCCGGTATATTTCTGCCGCCAGATGATACAGGTCCGGACTGCTTGGATAAAGTTCTAACATCTTGTTGAGCAACTCAACCGCGCCCTCATGGTTTTTCTCTGCTACCATGATTTTGAGGTGAAACAGATCGAAAACCGGATGTGGCTTATCTGCAAGTCCGATGTAATGTTTGCAGCGCGAGTAAATATTTTTCGTGTAGTAGTAATATACAAACATCATTAAAAGTGATATGTCCGGCTGTAATCCATTTAATTTGTCTTCCATGGTTCGTAAAAGCTCTCTTTCATCGGCAATAAGCAGCGTCAGGATAATGGTCAGCATTTCGTCCTGGTTCCAGTCTCCCCTAAGGATTTCTGTTCGTATTTCACTTGTAAGATAATCCTGCACAATATTTACCCATTCCTGTTCCGGTTTCATGGGGTTATATGGTGCGCCAAGGTGCAGAAACTTCTCCGGATGAGTACCCTGAACAGGCATCTTATATCCTGTTTCGTTATTCCATTTGCGGTAAAAGATTGCCCGGTTTTCCCATTTTAGTTCCGGGTTCAGGTCCAATCCCATCATCTTGACCGTTGTTCCGGGCTGATGTTCAACAATTACATTTCTGGTAATTACGATATTTTGTCCGTTATCAAGAACTTGTTTACAAAAGTCTTCCATTTCAAAAAAGCATAATCCGAACCCTTCATCAAAACGTACCGGAATATCTTTCTTTACCATAAAACAACAGCTATCGGCACGCTCAGCACGTACGAACTCTTCCCGGATTTCCGAATCCGGATTTTGTGCTTTGATCCTGGTATTACGTACAGCCGGAGCCGTAATACCGATATTATCAGCCAATGTAAAAGCATGATTCAATTCCTGTACACAGTTTGCTGATAATCCAACATCGTTATGCATCACAAGTACAAAATCACCGCGGGCAGCTTCTATCGCCTGATTAACAGATGTGCCAAATCCTTTGTTGACAGAATTTGTGATGACCCTGATATTAAAAAATGCTTTTTCTTTCAGTTGTTCCAGATACTCAAATGTATCGTCAACACTGGCGTTGTCAACAATGATGAGTTCGGTTTCGGAAGCATCTGCTGCACCTTCCAGGTGTACCAGAGCAGCCTCGAGCAGATTTTTTCCGTGTCCGGTTGTCGGGATTACAACCGTAGTTTTAATTTGAATTTCTTTGGTTTGTGGGTGCTTTTCGTCGGGTTCAGCCTGTTTGTTTTGATTCTGAAGATTTAAATCGATAGCGTTGGCAGTTGTCCGGGGCTGCTTCTGCAGGCTGTGTTTCAGTTCGGCAGCTTCAACATGGCGGCGAAGCTTTTCAAGCGAATGTATTTTAATGAGTATGGCTTCCTGGTGTTCCGGATTTCTCTTGAGAAAACGGTTGATGATTTCAAGGGATTTGTTGGCATCACCTTGCTGCAAATGGTGCCTGCCCTGCACTAATAATTCATCATCATGAATCCGGTTGTTAATTCTGGACTGTACGTTTGCAAGTTCATTCAGGATTTGTTTTCGAACATCAGCATCATCATTCAGCCGAAGTGCTGTATATAAAAATTCCTGTATATCATTAAAGCCCGCATGTGGCGATTGATCATCAGCCACTACAAAAAACGGATCGGTTTTCTGCCATACATTTCCGTTTTTCAGCCTGAATGCGAGTTCGGCTCCATGTAGCTGATCCATAAACGGATTAAAGAAAAGCAGCTCATCAGGTATTATATTCCTGTTCCATACAAGGGTACTGTCATCCGGCAGATCACCTTCATCGGCTAAATTGATCCAATCCATGGGGTCAGCCGGCAAGTTGTAATCCATCACCCAAAAAGCTGCCGGTTCAGCTTTAAAACGCCTGATCGCATCGTCCATCAAAGACTCATTGAGCCGGTCGGCACGTAAGGGCGCCCAGATAAGAGATCCGGATGCATGTACCAGCCCTTCGTTCAGCGATGGCCCTCTGCCGGTCGATTCTTCATGGGTGTATAGATAGACCCGTTCATTTTCACATTTGTTAATCTCACGTTCAATAAACTGTGAAGTAACCACATCTTTTGAATCATCAATGATAATGACTTCCATTTTCTTATTTCCCATAGCCAATACATCGGCCAGCAGAGTATGGAAATGCTCACTTTTAGCATGAGTTGATAAGATGATGGATAGTTGTATGGAGTGTTTCATCTGCAAGTCTAAATTTCCCTAAATATACAATTAGAATGCTTCACGATGAAAAGTCTTTCATGGAAATAAGATATTAATTTGTGAGAGATTGGTTGCAGATCATTTGATTTCAGATTACTCGATTATTGATTTCAGATTTTAGATCTGGGTCCGCCAGGCGGCGCGGATAAATCCCGGCATGCCAAATACTGTATGCGCCGCCTACTGATTAAAAATGCCCATGTCATCCCGAGCCACTAATTTTGCCCAAAAGCGGGCAACATCATTGAGGAGGTGACAGTCCAAAAAGTCCCCTCTCGCCCCAAAGGGATGGCTATGCCAAGGGATGTCCCCATTGTGAGTACTTACCAGTAAAAAAAATCCGAATCATTGACCTGCACATTAGCAAGGAGATCCCTCCACTCCATCCCGACGGCGCCGAAGGCATCCCGATGGGAAAATACACCGTCGGGATTCCGGTCCCCGAGGGGTCGAGGGCAGGCGGGATGACAAGGGCACTTTGTACAACCAGGCGGCGCGGATAAATCCCGGCATACCGAATACCGTATGCGCCGCCTCTTGATTAAAACCCGCACTG
>PWLN01000162.1 GCA_003559375.1 Balneolaceae bacterium
CCAGTAACCAGTAACCAGTAACCAGTAACCAGTTACCAGTAACCAGCATCACCCTTTCCTAATGAGGAGGGCTTACACCCGGAACCGGAACCGGATAATATCCGTTTTCATCCGGAAGCACGGGCGGAGGTGTATCCTCATTCACTTCGTAAGGCATGAGCTGCGCATCCGAGTTGATCGCATCATCCCAGTGAATCATCTGTCCAGAATAAACGGCCATTCTTCCCATAATTGCTGTCATAGTGGTTTTTGCACCGTAATCACTATCGTCGATATACCCTCCATTTCGGATGGCAGCAAACAGTTCATCATGTTCCTGCTGATAGGGATTGGGATCGTTCGTTCCGTCATGGTCGTAAATTATATTACCGTTTCGGTCTGTAATAACAGCATTGCTTGTATACCCGGAGTGTGATGCATTACCACGGGTACCCTGAAGCACTTCTGCTACTCTCGACATCGTATTACGCTGGTGCCTGCATTGTGCAGAAATGATAGCACCACCCGGATAGGTATATTCCACAAAATTATGATCAAAAATCTGGCTATACTCTTTCCCGGTACGAACCTCTCTGCCGCCCATTCCCTGTGCAGTAGCCGGATATTCACCAATATACCAGTTGGCAATGTCTATGTTATGAATATTTTGTTCAAGGATCTGGTCGCCTGCAAGCCAAACAAAATAGAACCAGTTATGAACCTGATACATCAATTCACTCATACCGGGTTCCCGGTGACGCACCCAGACTCCATCCTCGTTCCAGTATACCTGGCCTGAGATAATATCCCCGATGGCTCCATCTTTTACCCGTTTATATGCTTCGCGGTAATTATTCTGATATCGGCGCTGCAAACCCAGTACAACATTCAGTTTCTTCTGCCTTGCTTCTTCGGCTGCTGCCATAAAACGTCGTACCCCGGGAGCATCCGTCGCGATTGGTTTTTCGCAAAACATATGCTTTCCGTGTTTCACACACTCCTCAAAATGTGCCGGCCGAAATCCCGGAGGTGCACACAATATCACAACATCAGCAAGTGGGATGGCTTTTTTATAAGCATCGAAACCCACAAATTTATGTTCTTCTGGAACATCTAACCGGCCGGTTGCAAGGTGTCGTTGAGCAAGGGCGTTATAAGATGAGTCGAGCCGGTGTCGGAATACATCTGCCATAGCAACTATTTTCACACCAGGATCAGCATTCAAGGCCTGGTTTGCGGCTCCGGTTCCGCGGCCTCCGCAACCTACTATGGCTACTTTCAACGTATCACTTCCCGATGCGTAGGCACTTTTGGCCACGGGCAATGTGCCAAGGAGGAGTCCACCACCTGCTGCCAGGCTTGTCTTCTTCATAAAATCTCGACGGGTTAATTCACGTGTCCAATTCTTGTTATTCATTTCTCTGTCATTAAATTATAATGTTGATGCTTACGATGTGCTAAAACCTGGTGAACTACATTTTAACGCATCTTAAAAAAACCGTTTTATCAGATATCAGCATTATTAACGATCAAATCGTCAATCCATTTTAGTATTGAACTAAAAAAGTGCGAGGTCTATTATTTAGTGAAAACGGCCTGCAAATGCTTCTGATAGTAAGGAAATTATATTTCGATTTTTTCTTCTTATTTCGTATTTAGGATTTTCACTTTGGTAAACTTGTCTAAAAGCTAAACCAAATTATTACAGGGTTCGATGGCCTTTAATTACACTCAAAAAAATGGTGCGTTTCATAGCACAATATCCTTAGCCATTATTCTGATTATGGCCTTTTCAGGATGCAGGTCAGATTCTGTTGAACTTGCAGACGGTGACGAGCCTTTGCCAGACGTAGTAGATTTCAACACACACATCCGCGGGGTTTTGTCGGATACCTGTTTTGCCTGCCATGGGCCTGATGCAATGGCGCGTGAAGCTGGTCTCAGGCTCGATACTCCTGAAGGAGCTTTTGCCCCACTTGAAAGCGACAATCGAAGGCATGCTATAGTACCTGGCAATCCCAATTCCAGTGAACTATATCGGCGTATTATTTCTGAAGATCCGGATTATGTTATGCCAACACCAACATCCAACCTCAGCCTTACAAACAGGCAGATTGCCCTTATTAGAAAATGGATTGAGCAGGGTGCTGAATACCAACCCCATTGGGCTTTTATATCGCCTCATAGGCCTGCGATTCCACAAGTAAAAGATAAAGAGTGGACAGAGAATGAGATCGATTACTTTATTCTCGAAAAAATCGAAAATGCAGGCGTAAAACCATCACCAGAGGCATCCCGGGAAACATTGCTTCGAAGAGTGTCGTTTGATCTCACTGGCCTTCCGCCAACTGTTGAAGAACTGGACCATTTTCTTGAGGATGATTCACCCGATGCCTATAAAAAAGCAGTGGACCGGCTTCTTGCCTCACACACATACGGTGAGCGTCTGGCCAACGAATGGCTTGATGTAGCACGTTATGCCGATACACACGGTTACCAGGATGATGGTGCCAACGATATGTGGCCCTGGCGTGAATGGGTGATTCATGCTTTTAACCGAAATATGCCGTTCGACCAATTTGCAATTTGGCAAATTGCAGGTGATCTATTGCCCGATCCCACTCATGAACAGCGCCTGGCTACCGGTTTTGGAAGGGTTCATCAGCAAAGCCAGGAAGGAGGTATTATCGGTGAAGAATATCGAGTGGAGTATGTGGCCGACAGGGTGATGACTACCGGTACCGCATTTTTAGGCATGACCATGCAATGTGCCCGCTGTCATGATCATAAGTATGATCCCGTTTCAGAAAAAGAATACTACGAATTTGCTGCTTTTTTCGACAATATTAATGACATCGGCCAGATTCCGAACAAAGGCGCAGCCGGGCCCACGATCTTGCTTCATGATGAAGAAACAGGAAACTTAATTACATATTTAAAAGACAGAATCGCTACTGCAGAACGTGATAAGGAAATAAGGGAGGCTTCAAAAAGAGATGATTTCCATGCCTGGCTTAAAAAATCGGATTTGAAATCAGAGTTTCAAACAATTTCGAAAGGCCTCTATGCAAGTATGGACCTTAATTCCATTCGCGAAGACAACACCATTGCTGTTCAGGTTGGCGATTCGATTCTTGCCGGTACCATTTCCGGCAGCCTGAAGGAAGTTGAAGGAGTGGAAAACAATGGAATTGAGTTTAGCCACGGCAATGCAGTGAATTTGCCGCGCCGTTTCGCCCGTTTTGAAAGGTACGATCCGTTCTCTCTGAGTTTTTGGGTCTACCCACCCGAATCAACCGGCGAAGTACCCATGCTTGTTAAAAAGGGAATGATTTTTATCGGGCATCCCGGTTATGATGTCTCCCTTTTTGAACATCGGGTTTCAACGCGCCTGGTTCACGGCTGGCCATTCAATGCTATTCAAGTTCTAACCGAAGAGCCTCTGAAACTGGGTGAGTGGAGTAATATTACGGTAACCTACAACGGCTCAAGCCGTGCCGACGGAATAGAAATATTTGTGAATGGCGAGCGGCAGCCCCTACACGTAGAGCATGATAAGCTGTTTAAAAACATTGTGATCCCTGATAATGAACCGCGGTATGGGTATCAGGATTTCCTGCTCGGCCACCGACAGTCGTTTGAACAGCTGCGTTATGAAGGAATGCGGCTGGATGAGATACGAATTTATAACCGGCAGATTAGTGCAGCCGAAGCTCTTATATTATCAGGCAGGCAACAGGAACTGGATAATTTACTGATCAAAGATCCCGGGAATTTGTCTCAAAGTGAAGAAAGTATACTCTTCAGCCATTATCTGCTGCATACCGCTTCTGATTTAGAGGATAAGAAAAAAGATCTCAGAAACTACAGGGCAGAATTAAGCAGTATAAAAGATACGCTTCCAGAAGTAATGGTAATGGAAGAACGGCTGAACAGGCGTACATCGCACATTCGTGAGCGGGGTATGTATGACCAGCTTGGTGAGATTGTATTTCCTGGTGTGCCAAATAGCATCATGGAATTTCCGGATGAATTTCCTCAAAACCGGTTAGGACTTGCAAAATGGATTATGCATGATGATAATCCGCTTACAGCGCGTGTAGTGGTAAACCGTTACTGGCAGATGATTTTCGGAACCGGACTGGTCGATACCCCTGATGATTTTGGTAATCAGGGATCTATGCCGAGTCACCCTGAACTTCTCGACTGGCTGGCTGTGGAATTCAGGGAAAGCGGCTGGGATGTAAAACATTTGCTAAAAACAATGGTAATGTCGGCCACATACCGGCAGTCATCAGTAATCACGCCACAGATGAGAGACTTAGATCCGAACAACCGCCTGCTTGCACGCGGGCCGCGTTACCGGCTGCCTGCCGAAATGATTCGCGATAACGCATTACTTGCAAGCGGGCTTCTTGTTGATAAAATTGGCGGGCCAAGTGTTTTTCCCTATCAGCCCGAAGGTTTATGGGAAGAAACCACATCAGGCAGGCATCTCACCACCTATTACCAGGATACGGGTGAAAATCTCTATCGGCGAAGTATATATACATTCTGGAAACGCACTGTCCCTCCGCCCGGCATGACAACTTTTGATGCAGCAATGCGTACTCATCCTTCCGTACAACGTGAACATACGAGTACTCCGCTTCAGGCTCTTCATACACTCAATGATCCGATATATGTTGAGTCGTCGCGGCTTCTGGCCGAGCGAATGCTAAAAGAAGGAGGGGACAATCTGGATGATCAGATTACCTTCGCATTCCGGGCGGCGGTAAGCCGAAAGCCCAATTTGCAGGAGCTTGAGATTCTGCGGGAATTATTTGATGATGAACTTCAAACGTATTCTTCCGAGCCGGAACTGGCTGAACTGTTGTTGCAGACAGGCGAGTTTCCAGCCGATCCGCAACTCGACCCGGTAGAAGTAGCTGCAAGGACAATTGTAGCCAGTGCTATATTTAACCTTGATGAAGCATTAACCAAATATTAACCTGATGCATTAAACGCATCACATAAACTCAGTAAAACCTGTTAATATGTCTGACGAAATCTACAAATGTAACTGTAATATGAACCGGCGGCATTTTTTGTCAAAAACCAGTCTGGGTTTAGGTGCAGCTGCACTTGCATCACTCATTAATCCCCTGCTGCTCTTTTCGCGCAAACCTGATTCACTCACCGGAGCTCTTGATGCTCCGCATGTTATTCCCAGGGCAAAACGGATCATTTTCCTGTTTCAGAGCGGCGGGCCATCACAGCATGATCTTTTTGACTATAAACCGAAATTGAATGAGATGGAGGGCAAAGACCTGCCGGATTCCATCATGGGCATGCAGCGGCTTACAGGTATGACAGCCAACCAGTCCAGTTTTCCAATGGCGGGTTCACGTTTCAAATTCAACAGGCATGGTGAAAGCGGCGCATGGGTGAGCGATCTGCTGCCTTATACCGCCGGTATTGCAGATGAACTCTGTTTTTTGAAAACCGTTTATACATCAGAAATTAACCATGACCCGGCGATTACATTTATTCAGACAGGCACCAATCAGGCGGGCCTTCCAAGTATGGGTTCATGGATCAGCTATGGACTTGGTTCGGAAAACGAAAATTTACCTGCATTTACCGTATTGATTTCACGGGGAACCGGCCGGCCGTTTGATCAGCCGCTCTATTCGCGTTTATGGGGAAGTGGAATTCTACCATCCTTGCATCAGGGAGTACAGTTTCGCGGAGGAAGTGAACCTGTGCTGAACCTTCGGAATCCGGATGGCATGAAGAGAATGACCCGCCGAAATATGCTGGCCGCACTGAAAGACCTGAACGAGCTTCATCTCGATGAATATGGCGACCCGGAAATCACCACTCGAATATCACAGTATGAGATGGCTTATCGTATGCAAACCTCGGTACCTGAAACGATGGATGTATCTGATGAGCCGGAATCAACCTATGAGTTATATGGTGAGGACGCCCGAACTCCGGGAACATATGCTGCCAATTGTTTGCTTGCGCGAAGACTTGCCGAGCGTGATGTTCGATTTATCCAGCTCTATCACATGGGGTGGGACCAGCATGACGGTATTCCCAATCAGCTTCCCCTCCAGTGCAAGGATGTAGATCAGGCTTCTGCGGCACTTGTGAAAGATCTTAAACAGCGCGGGCTTCTGGAAGATACCCTTGTAATCTGGGGTGGTGAATTCGGGCGTACGGCATATTGTCAGGGCCCGCTTACCAAACAAACATACGGCCGCGACCACCATCCTCGCTGCTTTACAATATGGATGGCAGGTGGTGGTGTGAAACAGGGACTAATTTATGGCGAAACCGATGAGTTTGGCTATAATGTGGTGAAAGACCCGGTACATGTTCATGACCTGCAGGCCACCATACTGCACCTGATGGGTATTAATCACGAGCGGCTCACCTATCGTGCACAGGGACGCCGTTTTCGCCTTACCGATGTTCACGGAGAAGTGGTTCATAATATCATTGCATGATCATAGTTTTTTTTCAGTACCTGGCACTTTTTAACTCAGATCTTACCCTTTTCATCGGGCGTTTTCACCCGTTATTGGTGCATTTGCCCATCGGATTTCTATTGATGGCTTTCTTAATGGAATACCTGAGTATAATGAAAAGGTTTGAACATCTTGGCAGTTCGGTGCCATTTGTATTGATTCTGGGATTTCTGAGCGGATTGTTTTCTGTTTTCACTGGATTACTTTTATCAGATGGCGGAGGATATAGCCTGGAATTACTAAATCTGCATAAATGGCTGGGAATCGTTACAGTTGTGCTCTCATTGGCTGCTTGGCTGCTGAGGGTAACTCTATATCATGATCCGCTTTATAAACGCATATACAGGATAGTTCTGGCCGTTATGACATTCACATTAATTGGAGCCGGCCATTATGGGGGGAGCCTTACTCACGGGCCTGATTATCTGTTCCGGTATATGCCGGAACCCGCCAGAAGCTGGTTTGGGGTTCAAGAGGAGGTGCCCGAACAACTTGCTTTAATTGAAGACCTCAATACGGCACTGGTTTATCAGCATGTAATAGAACCGATATTTGTGGCCAGGTGTCAGAGTTGTCACGATCCCGACCGTACAGAGGGTAATCTGCTTGTTACCTCTTATACGAACCTTATGGCAGGAGGAGAGAGTGGTACAATAATAGAGCCCTATCAAAAGGATAACAGTGAACTTTACCGAAGGCTTCTTCTGGCCGACAGAGATAATGAGAGGATGCCGCCACGGGGCAGAACTCAGCTTACAGCAGACCAAATCAAATTGATAGGCTGGTGGATTGATCAGGGAGCTCCAGATCAAACAGTTGTAACTGAACTCGAGGCAACCCTGGAAATAGAGAATATACTTCTAAGCATGACACCGGCCGGACAGCATTTTTTTGATAGAATATCTGTTCCACACGCTTCAATTGAGAGAATAGAGGCTGCAATAAATCGTGGCTTTCGCATTTCACCTGTAGCTGAGGATTTGGCCTTTCTTCAGGTTGGGGTTCAGCAGTCAAAAAACGAAATTACAGGTGAAGACATGGAATTTTTACTACCGCTGGCAGAGCAGATTACCTGGTTGAACCTGAGCCGTACCACACTAACGGAGGATGCTGTTAGCCGGTTTTCAGAGTTTCATCATCTTACACGGCTTTATCTTCAAAATTCCACAATTACTGATGGAGCACTTGCTGAAATTAGTTTGTTGAAACATTTGGAGTATTTGAATATTTATGGCACCGATGTGGGGGATGCCGGGCTGGCTTACCTCGAACCGCTTGAGCAGCTAAGGTCGTTGTATCTATGGCAAACCCATGTGAGCCGGCAAGCGATTGCGGATTTCAAATCCACGCGATCCGCACTGAAGGTGAACACTGGAGTTGATAGATATTATTAATGAAATAGTTTAAAAACTACTGCCATTGTATACACAGAATCATGGAGCGACTTTAAATTCAGGGATCGACAGGCTCGTTGCCTGCATTTTAATCGAAATGGCCTTTCCGTTTGGTACTTTTTTTAAAATTGAGAATAAAATGAGTTTCACCGGAATCAGATTTATATCTGAAAGCACCTTCCAGTTGTCGG
>PWLN01000117.1 GCA_003559375.1 Balneolaceae bacterium
GGCTCTTTATAGCGTATGACATTGGTCTCCAGGGAAGGCCGGTCTCAGGTATTGTTGATCCATTGATACTGGAACCACCGGATAGCCGTGAAACTTCCTCACTACCCTGGTGGGCAAATTACCGGTTCGCGGTTTATATGGAAGCAGGCGCCGAAACAGACCAAGGTTGGGAAAATCCGCTGGCAAGGTTTGGACCTTCATTATGGTTCATAAATATGACTGAAAGTAGAATTGCTGCGTTACTGCCCACCTTGTCTGTTGGCCTGAATGCAGTTTACTCATTTGAAAATCCGGAAGTTCAGGAGGTCAGAATTGAAGATTGGTATTCACGATTTTACCTGATGAGCCGGCACGATATGAACTTTAGCTTTATCAGTTCGAAACTGTCGAACGTGCATTTTACCGGCGTGCTTCAGTATTCAAAAGATTTTGGGCAAATTGAAGAGTACAATGATGAGGATCTGGATTCGGCTTTCGGCTGGTTTACCGATCTTGCATACACCCTTCGTTGGTGGGAACAATCAGGTTCCGCAAAACGTGCGGATATTTTTGTCAGGTTCTCAGACGGCCGCATCGCGCCACTTCTTGAAGATGACCGATCTTTTAAATTCGGACTACGGATGATTTTATAGATTGATTTCGGTGATTTCGGCATAAGTGTTGTATTAATCGCAAGCATCCCCTTCTTTTCACTACCTGCTACTCGATACTCAATACAATGACGGCTGGGTTCGATTCGAGATCAATTTGTAATACTGCTGATATAATTCGGGCCAGCCCGATTTAAGCTCTTTTCTCAGTTCCACACAGGCATCCAAATCCTGTTTTTTTGTGGCTTTTTCCGCCTCCCTCATCAGCCGGTAGCAGGCGAGCGCGTTGCGGTGTTTTTCGCTAACCGGTATAATGGCTTCGGGTACCTGCATTATCGGTAATATTCCGGTAATCCACCCGTAAGCAGGTGTCATGTCAGGCCCGTGGGTTTGGATAAGTGCAGCCGTTTGTTCACACTCAAGATATCGGACTGGTGCCGATTCAGGATCAATCAGCAATCCAAGTGTATAATTTCGCAGAGCCGAACCTTTTAGTTTTTGATTCCATTGGAGATGTGCAAGCCGGAACCGTGCGGGGGTGTCGGCCGGGATGGCATTAATGCGTCCGGTTAGTGTACGTTCGGCCATCTGATGTTTCCCAATTTGCAGGAACAGGTCGGAAATTGCTGTCTCTTCATTCACATAAAAAAGGTCCTGATGCTGCATAAGCCCGATCAGATGTGTGATTAGGGACGCACGCAGTTTTTGAAATCCCCATTGATTATAAAATTCAAACCGTTCAATTTGATTAAAGAGATAGGAAATTTTTTCCGTGGCAACCTTTTTTTCAAGCTTTTCAAAAACTTTTTTCCAGTGACCGGTACACAACAGACCCGCCTCTGTATCAGCTTCTCTGTCGGTAAATGATTTGTTTATCTGGCGAAAAACGTTTTCAGCCATTTCAAAATCAAATACAGAAAGTTTTTCATAACCTTCGGCCAGCATATCGGTTGTCTGGCTGAATAATTGAAGTTGGCCAAAATCCATTCAGGAAGTTGATTTAAAATTGTCTATTTGATTGATTACTTGATCGAAAATTGCAGAAATGGCTTCATTAATTCAATCCCTGTTTTAAAGCGATATCTGCGATTATAAAGTCTCAGTTATTATACGGCGATTTTTGTATCAACAATTAGTTTACTCCCATTCATCACGAAGTTTCTTCTGAACCTCCATAAGATCAATATCGGATTTTAACGATCCTGCAAGTTTCATAAGCCCTTTCCGGTTGCGTTTATTTGCCGCTTTACGAATGCTTTCAGCAATCCCGGATTTTGTAGCGCCTTTTTTTATCACCGTGACCATATCGTTAGGGTTATGATTCAATATTTTACTGATGTTAATCAACTTCAATGTAAAACTGTATCCTTCTGAAATCAGAGTTACGCATCATGTTAATAAATTTAGTTAAATAAAATTACGTGCCGCCCCGATGCCCAATATTTAAACCACGGCAACATCACCCGCGACCAGGTGGAGGGTTAATCGAAGCGTAAGGGTATGAGTGTGGAAGAAGTGGAAAGGTGGCTGGGGCCGGTTTTGGGATATTAAGCGGAGAAAGGGGAGAGACAGGTGAAACGTACAAGGTAAGTGAACAGGGTTGCGTGACGTTTTTGAAATCCCCGCAAATTGTTACATTCAAACTGCTCTATGCAATCGAAGAGGTATGGAACCTACTGAGTGATATCCATTTTTTCGATTCAGCAGAGATATGAAAAACAAAAGGAAAACAGGTGCTCAATACCTGTTTCCCAAATGTTTTTTCTCTCGATTCCTTCTTTGTATTGCTATAAAAAAAGTAATCGATTTTTTTCTGATAACTATTGCAGATATTTAACTATATGTTACAATATTCACAGGTTTTTTAAAAAAAATTTATTTTAAAGAATCTGATTATAAAATTTACAGATAGTGAATTAGGATCCATGCTGATTTGTGCAGTCAGGGTTAATTTGACGATATGATTAGGTATTCTTTGCTTTAGGCCGCCAAACGTTCTGTTTGTAACACTCAACACCCTACCCACACACACGTAATCATAGCCCTTTTCCTGGAGGAGGGTGAGATTTTCCTCGGTGGCTATTCCGGCATCCAATACAACGATCGCCCGGTGGCTGCCACTGGTGCATAAACGGATGTTGTCAACCATATCGCCCAGGGAACTGCTGTCACTTTTGGTGCCCTCAAAAACACTGGAAAACTTGACAAACCCTTCGATATTGACCACCAGGGCCAATACGATGAGTTTCGCATCATCGCGCTTTTCTTTACTCTTTTTTTTGGCGTGCTGTGCCAGCTTGCTGCCACGCCTGGCCCCTTCAAAATACGTGTTGGTCAGGTCATACAGGATAATGCGGTCTTGCAGATCAAACAACTCATTGGTTCTGTTTGAAAGAAATTGTTCCAGCGGGCCATTGACCTTGTACAAGTCCAAGGCGCTTTTGTAGAGCTTATCTTTGGTGATTTTCTGCGCCGGATAACCCGTTATTTCACACACAGCAGAGTTCTCTTTGATCCAGCGGCTGGTACGCCATTCCGAATACGGACAAACCGCACGGCTGATGAGCTGGGTGATGGCCAATTGGATTTGCTGCTCGCCCCAGTTCAGGCTTTCAAAGAATTCGTTGAGCTTTAACAGTTCTATCGCCTGAAAGCACATCCATTCCGCCCCCACCTCTCTGGCATCTTTGTGGGTGAGGGTATCCACATCAACCATCCGTTGTTTTTTCTCAAACCCCTGCTCAGATACGTCAATTTTTCCACTTGCCACAAGCTGCTCCCAGTAGTGATCCGCCAACCGGATCACGTCCGGGTCTTGCTCCTCAAACAGGTATATTCTTTATTAGCATATAAATTGCTTTAAAGTCTGGTAAGAGCAAAAAAAATCGATAGATATCGATTTTTAAAAAATTACACAGAGAGGTTTATATGCTTACCATCGAAAAAACAAACGGATACCAGATACTTGGTGTTAACAGATCGACCGAATTACAGGATCAGATTCCTTAGAGATTATTTGCACCTATTGTGCAGAACTTAATCAGCCAGCATTCTTTAACAGTGCTGCTCCCGGAATAGCACAAAAAGCGGCAGATGTACTTACGGAAAGAATCGAAAATTTATAAATTACGGGAGTCTATTCACCAGACAGGCCTGATATACCATTCGAAAACCTGCCTCTTGGTACACAAGCCTCACTGCAAAGTGCATCCGTAGTATTTGTTACCCTTGGCGCGCCCTCACAGGAGAAGTGGATCCATGAGAATCTCGAGAAACTTACAAACTGTAAATTAATTATTGGGATTGGCGGCAGTTTTGACTTTATAACCGGTTATAGAAAACGAGTACCGGTACTGTTTCGAAAAACCGGACTCGAATGGATGTACCGCATTTATCTGGAACCATCCCGCTGGCTTTGAATGTAATGCTCTTAAAATCAAGCAGCCTTGATATTCAAAAGCATACATAAATAAACAATTCTCTGAACACGGGTTTGATGTTGTTATAAACCCGGCAGCGCAAGCCTGCGTCCGTTTTGGTTTTGAAATATCACTCCGGGTAAATCCAAAAATCTGAACATACACTGGAATAGTGCAAGCAGAGTGAATAGCTTTCCATATAATCTTGTAACTAATGGCTAAATGAAGCCTGTATTTTCTTCAGCCGCTATATATGAAAACCGTTGAATACGTTAATCAATTTTCATGAGGATGAGATACTGAATCGATAAATTCATCAAACCTATCTGACAGATAATCAGTATACTGATTATTTTTTCCAGATATTTTACGTCTTGTTCTTGATCCTTTTCGCGGTGCAAACAGCATCCCAACTAATACCCCAATAGCTGAAGCTATTAGAGTATTAGTAATATAGGTTGATACTCTCATAGGTTTTGTTTTGAAGTTGTAATCCATTTTTGTTTTTTTTCAGACAGGTGACAGGCTAAAGAACTCTTCTGCCCTGTATTACCTGGAGAAGTATGGCTATGATAGCTATAACAAGAAGGATGTGAATAAGACCTCCAGCGCTATAGCCTACAAATCCGACCAACCAGGCTATAATTAATATTACGGCAACGATATATAATAGATTTCCCATGATATTTAATGTTTCGATTAAGATTAATTTATTGAAGTGGTGGCTGTTGAAAAGAAATAATCCAATGAATTTTTCATACGGTTGGATTTATTTTGGTTGATTTTAAAGAGGCAGTAGTAAAATAATTCCAATCAGAAGCATGGATCCAATAGATATGAATACGACTCGATCATTGTCACCAGTCTCTTGTTTTGATTCTATTACTTCAATACCATTTTCTTTAATTTCAGTCTGTGTTATCTCAGCATCATCCAATTCATTCATTTCGACTGACCGGATGAGCAAGGTTTGGGGCGTTTCCGCATCCTGGTTTATTGCAGCAGTGACGGAAGACGTAGCAGCAACATGATATGTTGCAGATTTGATTGGAGTAAAAGTCAATAATATTAATACTGCAATAGCACCAATAAGTAACTTTTCCATTTTATTGTAATTATTTCCTGCAACTTGCAGGACAGTTATGAAACTATTTTCACAACTGAAATATGTTGCTATTCTACAACATTTACGTTATAAGGGAGTGTTAGAGATTTATATATATCACAGGTTCTCAAGGTTCTTTTCCCGTTTATTCTTCAACTCTTTGAAATAGGTAGGGGTGAGGCCGGTAATTTTTTTGAACTGATTGGACAGATGGGCAACACTACTGTATTCTAACTTCCAGGCAATTTCTGTAAGGGTGAGTTCATCATAAAGCAACAGCTCTTTAACCCGTTCAATTTTATTCTGTATGATATACTGCTGTATGGTTATACCTTTTACTTCCGAAAAGGTATTGGACAGGTAGGTGTAATCGTAACCAAGTTTTTCACTGATGAAGTCGGAATCGTTCACTTTAGGCAATTTATTTGAGAAGTGAATCATTTCAATAATGACATTTTTAATTTTTTCAACCAGAATATTTTTTTTATCGTCAAGCAATTCCAATCCGCCAATTTTCAAATTTTCTCCAAACGCTTCTATCTGCTCATCAGTAAAGTCATCCTGAATTTCAACCATGCCAAGGTCAATAGAAACAGGGTGTAGTCCAAGTTTTAGCAACTCATCTTTAACAAACATTTTGCATCGAAGGCTTACCATATATTTAATATATAATTTCATAGGCTTACCATATATTTAATATATAATCTCATATCGCCTTAATTATTAGCACTAACAGCGCAGTATTGAATTGGCTGAGTATTACATTGAAAGTATTTTTTCCTATAGTATATATAGTATATATAGTAAATAGAGTAGTATAATGCTTCTTTTTTGCTGATTACCTATTACAACAATATTGGATAGTGTTACATATATTACAGTTTTTAGTTTTGGGTGTAACAACCCTGAGTGAGCTCTTTGCTGATTTGTGTGGTTAGAGGAGACGGGATACGGGTTTCCGAAGAGATAAACCGCTTCACAGATCTGTCTATTATTTCCGGCTTATGTTCAGCAATCGTACCCTGGAGATTCCGGCTAACCATTGCCGGTATCATGTACATCAGTTGTGTGGCGGATCCCGGTTTACCAATAATTTCAGTATACCCCCCAAAAAAAAGCACTCTCCAACAAGTTATGAATTGGTTATTGATGCCAGCTCATTTCCTGTCGAAAAGCGCTATTTACTCTCCTGACTTATTTTTTGGGGATCTCTCTATCAATTCATAGTAATACCGTTTTGGGTAATCTCTGTTCTTGCATCTTCAATTGCTGATTGAAGATCTATTAATGCTTGTCTAAGATCTCGGCCATTATTTACAGCCCGGTTTGATGTGGGGTAAATAGATTCAATACCCTTGGTTGTTAAGTCGTTAGAAATAAAAATATCAATTTCAATAACATCAGATACATATTCTTTAAAAGTTTCTTTTATACCAACATTGGTTTCAGTAATCTTATCGAATGCCCGGCTTACTATTCTGAGGCGTTCTACGCTGAGCCTTTGAATTTCGGGGTTATCATAGTCATTATTGTTCTTTTCCCATTCAGTTAAATAAACTTCATTATTGATTTCCATCTCCTCCATATGTTTCTGGAAATCATTTTCAAGCTTATCAATGTGCGATATATTTTCTGAATATTGATCGTATACTTCTCGCAGATTTTCCTGTCCATGTTTGGTGAGTTTATTAAGTGAAACACCAATCCTGTCGAGTTGAGTAATTATTTTTTCGATGTCCTGTTCCACTGTTTCCAGTGAAGTTCGGGCATTTCCAGAACGCTGTATACCATTAGTGGAGCACCCTATAATAATGAATATGGCCAGGAATAAGGTGACAATATGGAAGTCTGGTTTGGTTAATCGTTTCATGATTTTACTCCTGTATATCCTGCAACTAGCAGGATAGATGTGAAATTATTCTCACACTTTAATATCCAAAAACTGTCGCTTAGAGCTCTTACAAAAAGTCGACAAACACTTACATAATTCACGGTATACCGGGTTTTTCTAAACGCCGGTACATAAGACCACCCCAGACCGTTGTCATCCTGAACGGAGTACCGGCGCTTTTTGCCGGGGCGTAGTGAAGGATCTTATCGTTCTAAGAAAATTTCCACCTTGATATGCGATAAACCGAATCACCGATGAACCGATTGACTGATTTGAATTGATTCCTGATATGACAATAAAGATGCCGGGCGATAGTTCACTTAACCCGGCTATCTTATGTAATGTTGTATGGAGTCAGATTTCTGATTGCACCCGGTCTACATATTCCGGATTGGCAAAAATAGCAATCTCAACCCGGCGGTTCTTCTGTCTTCCCGCATCAGTTTCATTTTCGGAAAGAGGCTCATATTCTCCTCTGCCAACAACTTCGATTCTGGATGAGGCAAGCCCTTGAGAAACCATGAATGTGCTTGCAGATTGTGCGCGGCGTTCGCTTAATCTCTGGTTATAATTCGCATCGCCTCTTGAATCTGTGTGGCCAACAATCATGAGAGTAGTGTCATTATCGCGATTAATGATTCTGACAAGTTTTCTGAGGTTATCGTACCCTTCCTGACGAAGGGTTGATGAGTCAAAGTCAAAGAGTATAACACTATCGAAGCTTACAGCAATTCCTTCTTCAACACGCTGAACTGAAACCCCTTCCATCTCTTCTTCCAGTTCTTTGGCTTTTTTGTCCATATTGCCTCCGATAATTGCGCCAGTAGTGCCGCCAACAACTGCTCCGGCTATAGCACCAGCGGCTGTATTGCCAAGAGTTTTACCAATAACAGCACCAACAGCCGCTCCTCCTCCTGTTCCTATACCCGCTCCTTTAGCCGTATTGCTCCAACTCTTACAA
>PWLN01000034.1 GCA_003559375.1 Balneolaceae bacterium
AAGTCCTCTTGTTTCCGGTTTTAAAGCGAGATGTACGCTAAGAACATCACATTTTTCTGCCACTTCCTGAACATTGTTTGCATATACAACATCAAGTTCTTCTGCAATTTCAGGTGTCAGTGACCGCGACCATGCAATTACAGGCATACCAAATGCTTTGGCACGAGCAATTACTTCTTTTCCTATTTGTCCGGTACCGATAATGCCAAGCACTTTCCCAAAAATGCCGTCAGCTTTACTGAATGCCCCTTTATTCCACTTTCCTGCGCGAAATCCGGCTACATTATCGGCAATAAACCGGTCAACCGATAAAATAAGTGCCATGGTTAATTCCGCCACTGCAATAGCATTTTTACCCGGACAATTGGCTACATAGATCCCCAGGTTGCTTGCCGCATTCATGTCAATATTATTAACACCTGCTCCTGCACGAATAATCAGGCTCAAAGAGGGGCTGTTCTTAATACAATTTTCACTAACAACAGTTGATCGTACAATTAATACTTGTGCATCCTCGAGTCCCTTATCAAGGTCTGAGCTTGTGTGCCCCGGTTTGTGCATTACATTACATCCAAAATTTTGCAAGTCCTGAATGGTTTTATCGGGTAGTTTATCAGCGATGAATACGTTCATAATTTCTCTTCATTTAATTTATTGATATTAAATAAAGTTACAGAATCGTTTTGATTAACAGAAATGAAGTCGGTTATAACGTATGAATTGTTTATTGAGTTAAAGAAGATTAATATTTCGAATTTCTGAAAGAGTTAAATAAATATTCTCTATTACTTATTGGTTTACATTTACTTAAGAAATTCGTGATATTTGTTTATGTTTTTAAATCTTAAGGTAACTGCTATACATACGTAAAGTGCCTTTTATCAATAGCATGAAACAAACTGGTTATCCCGTAGTAATTATCATTTTTATTTTGCTTTTCTCTGGATGTGGGTCAAAGGAAATTAATCCACTTGAAGATGAACGGGGTATATTTTCGTTTTATGGCGCACTGGACCTGGATAGCCCATCTAATATCATCCGTGTGCGTGATCTCCGGATCCCGCTTCTTGCCGAACAAACAATTGGAGATGGGACTGTTGTAACTTTTCATGATATTGAAAAAGGTGTATCAACCGTGCTTCAGGACTCCGTGATTTATATAAACGGACATGCAATTCACAATTTTGTACTTAACCAGCCCCTCCGTCCCCGCCAGCCTTACCGAATTACTGCCGTGCGGGAAGACGGTGCCCTTTCTGAAAGCATCGCCACAACTCCCGGCTTCACAATTGCCGGTGCGGTACCTGACGAAAATGTAAGATGCAGACAACAGATCACTTTTCAGTTTGATAATGTACTCCCCTCTGAACAGATTCGGGTTGATGCCGGTTTTGAATATGATGGTGAGATGTATTGGTTTGAAATCACCAGATACTGTGATTTTAACTACGATGAAATTAACAACCGGGTTACACTGGAAAAAAGTCCCTTTAATTTACTTGGCCTTGTATTTCCTCCGCGAAATATCAACATGCCACAATGCCAAAACATAAATCCGCGAATAGGCTGTGATGAACTGAGCTCTGATGTGGCTTATTTAAGGTTTTATCATCTTGGCCCTGAATGGCAGCGCATTTACCCGATTATCCAGGTCAATCCCGATAATGTAATGGATGTGGATAATGGTTTGGGTTTTTTCGGTGCTTATCGAAGTGATACGATCAAATATTCACTATCAGTTGAGTAGATTCACGGTTATACAACCGGATGAACTCACTTTCTAAGACAACAGGTTTGTGAGTGCTTACCGCGAAGAGTCTGTGCAGTATGTAATTATACAGGATTAATGAATAAAAGTATGTGTATATTGTTTTGAGAATTTCATTTTTTGGCTTAGATTATTTCATGCTTTTTACACTTTCCTGCCATTCCCAAAAATAAATTAGGTTTCGCTATCTCATCTTTTGTCATAAAAAACCATTATTTTTTTGAAATTGCGCATTTTAGCGGTATTTTTAGCCGTCTAAGAGGCTATTTCTACTATTACTCAACCCCCATTTATGACTGCAAAAAAAGGATCTGACTACAAAGCGTCAAATATTCAGGTTTTAGAGGGACTTGAAGCCGTACGCAAACGGCCATCCATGTATATTGGCGACACCGCACAACGCGGCCTCCACCACCTTATCAATGAAGTGGTGGACAACTCCATCGATGAGGCCCTTGCGGGGCATTGCGACACCATAAAAGTTTTTATTCATACGGACGGTTCCATTACCATTTCCGATAACGGTCGCGGTATTCCCGTTGATGAGCACCCCAAACTGAAACTCCCTGCCGTAGAGGTTGTACTCACCAAACTGCATGCCGGGGGTAAATTCGACAAGAACTCCTATAAAGTTTCGGGCGGACTGCATGGCGTGGGAGTGAGCTGCGTAAACGCACTCTCCATTTTCTTCAGTGCGGAAGTTCATCGGGATGGCGAAGTTTATGTAATGGAATTCGAAAAGGGTGCCACAAAAACCCCGCTCAAAACAGTCGGAAAAACCAAAGAAACCGGAACCACCATCCGTTTTAAACCCGACCCTGAAATATTTAATCAAACTACTGAATTTAAATTCGATATCATTGCCGACCGGATGCGGGAACTCGCATTTCTGAATCCGCAAATTACAATCACCCTTACAGATGAGCGTGAAGAAGAAGATAGTGAATCGCGGTATATCGAATTTCACTATTCAGGAGGTGTAAAAGATTTTGTCAAATATCTTGACGAAGCACGCGATCCACTCATGACCGATCCCATCTATATCGAAGGTGAGCTTGAAAATGTGCCTGTTGAAGTAGCTATGCAATACAACAGCAGTTACACCGAAAATGTGCACTCTTATGTAAATAATATCAACACCCGCGAGGGCGGAACCCATATTTCCGGTTTCAGAAGGGCACTCACCCGTTGTTTCAAGAACTATGCGGAGAAAAACAACATCATTAAATCGAACAGTAAAGTTCAGATTTCTGGGGAAGATTTCCGTGAAGGGCTAACATGTGTACTCAGCGTGAAAGTGGCCGAACCACAGTTTGAAGGGCAAACCAAAACCAAGCTTGGCAACTCGGAAGTTCAAAGTGCCGTAGAGGTAATCATCTACGATAAACTGAATGAGTATCTTGAGCAGAATCCGAAAACGGCCAAAAAGATTCTTGAGAAAGTAGTAGTGGCCGCAGAGGCAAGAGAAGCCGCACGTAAAGCACGTCAGCTGATTCAGCGTAAAAGTGTGATGAGCGGCGGCGGGCTACCCGGTAAACTGGCCGATTGCTCCATCAAAGATCCCGCTCACAGTGAAATTTATCTTGTTGAGGGCGATTCTGCCGGCGGATCAGCTAAAATGGGCCGTAACCGTAGCTTTCAGGCTATCCTCCCACTTCGTGGAAAAATCCTGAATGTTGAAAAAGCCAATATCAATAAAATCCTTGAAAACAAGGAGATTCAGGCGATGATTACCGCCCTTGGCACCGGAGTGGGACATGAAGAGGAGTTTGAACTTGAAAAGCTCCGTTACCACAAGATTATTATCATGACCGATGCCGATGTGGACGGATCACACATCCGAACGCTGCTTCTAACCTTCTTTTACCGATATATGCACCCACTCATTGATCATGGTTTTGTGTACATCGCCACTCCGCCGCTCTACAGGATTACATCCACAAGAGGTGAAATTCAGTATGCATGGGATGATGACACCCGCGACAAAATTATTCGCGACCTGAAAAAAGCGAAAAAGAAATTTGATGTCTCACGGTATAAAGGCCTTGGCGAGATGAACCCGGATCAGCTCTGGGAAACCACCATGGATCCCGAAACCCGGACATTGCAGCAGGTAACCATCGATAATGCCGCTGCGGCCGACAAGATGTTCTCCACACTGATGGGTGATGACGTGGAGCCGCGCCGGGAATTTATCGAACGAAATTCGAAATACGCAAAACTCGATATTTGAGTGAAAGATGAAGGCTTTAACCGTCATCCCGGACTTGATCCGGGATCTCCATACTCTAAACTGATTTTGAGATTCTGTTTCGGGATAGAGGATATCAAAACGGTAAATTTTTTATTTCAACTTTTTCACTTTTCAAGAAGATCTGACTTCTCATATCTCAAGACTAAAATCTAAAATATGGCCAGCGAAAAAATAATTCCTATTACAATAGAAGATGAAATGCAATCATCCTATATCGACTATTCGATGTCAGTGATTGTATCCAGGGCTTTGCCGGATGTACGAGACGGCCTCAAGCCAGTTCACCGCCGCGTGTTGTATGGTATGAGCGACCTCGGAATGCTTCATAACCGCAATTACAAAAAAAGCGCCCGTATTGTAGGTGAGGTTTTAGGTAAGTACCACCCCCACGGCGACTCTGCTGTTTACGACTCAATCGTCCGTATGGTACAAGACTTTTCACTCAGGTACCCCCTGGTTGACGGACAGGGCAACTTCGGGTCGGTGGATGGCGACTCCGCTGCGGCGATGCGTTATACGGAAGTGCGCATGCAGCGGATAGCAGAAGAGCTGCTTACCGACATCAATAAAGAGACCGTTGATTACCAGAGTAACTTTGATGATACACTGACGGAACCCACTGTGCTCCCGTCCATGCTGCCAAACCTGCTGCTCAACGGGGCATCGGGCATCGCTGTTGGTATGGCCACCAATATGCCACCTCATAATATCAGGGAAGTTGTTGACGGTGTGGTAGCCGTGATTGACAATCCTGACATTGAAGTTGCCGGATTAATGAAACATATCACAGCCCCTGACTTCCCGACGGGAGGAATTATTTATGGTTATGAAGGGGTGAAAGAGGCTTATGAAACCGGCCGCGGCAAAATTACCATGCGTGCAAGGGCCAATACCGAAGAACTGAGAAACGGCCGTGAACAAATTGTGGTAACAGAAATTCCCTACCAGGTGAACAAAGCCACACTTATCGAAAAAATTGCCGGCCTGGTACATGCCGAGAAAATCACTGAAATCGGTGAGATCCGAGATGAATCGGACCGCGATGGCATGCGAATTGTGATCATCCTGAAGAGAAATGCCAATGCAGGTGTGGTATTGAATCAGCTTTACAAATACACCCAGATGCAGCAAACCTTTGGTGTGATAAATCTTGCCCTTGTTAAGGGAAGGCCCAAAGTAATGTCGCTCAAGGAGTTAATACAACACTTCATAGAGCATCGTGTAGAAGTCATCATTCGTCGCACCATTTATGACCTCGACCAGGCAGAGGCACGCGCACACATTCTTGAAGGTTTAAAAATTGCTCTCGACAATCTTGACGAGATTATCAAAACAATACGTGCATCCAGAAATCCGCAGGAAGCTAATCAGGAGCTTCGGAAAAAATTTGCACTGACCGACATCCAGGCAAAAGCAATCCTGGATATGAGGCTGCAAAAACTAACCGGCCTGGAAAGGGAAAAAATTGACCAGGAATACCGCGATATCGTCGATAAAATTGCCGAATTCCGTGATATCCTCTCCAGCCGTGATAAACAAAATCTGATCATTAAGGAAGAACTGCTTGAACTGAAAGGGCGATACGGTGATGAAAGAAGAACTCAAATCGTATATTCCGCCGATGATTTCAGTATAGAAGACATGATTGCCGATGAAGATGTGGTGGTAACAATCTCCAATAAAGGGTTTATCAAACGGATGCCGGTGAGCGGATACAGAAGACAGCGCAGAGGCGGTAAAGGTATGAAGGGCACCACCACCCGCGATGATGAATACGTTGAACATCTTTTTGTTGCCACCAATCACAACTATATTCTCTTTTTCACTGAAAAAGGGAATTGCTACTGGCTCAAAGTCTATGAAATCCCTGAGGGATCACGTTTGTCAAGGGGACGTGCCATCGTAAACCTGATTGATATTGAGAAAGACGACAGCATCAAAACATTTGTACAGGTTAAAACACTTGAAGAGAATGATTACATCAATAAGCACTCAATCATAATGGCCACCAAACAGGGGCAGGTGAAAAAAACCACTCTTGAAGCTTACAGCAGGCCGCGGCGTGATGGAATTATCGCTATTAATATTCGTGAGGGAGACAGCCTTCTTGGCGCCGCACTTACTGATGGCGACAGCAATATAATCCTTGCCAATAAAAAAGGACGCGCCATCCGGTTCCATGAAGAAGAAGTACGTGAGATGGGACGAAATACTTCAGGTGTTCGCGGTATGAGCCTTGGAAAGGGTGATGAACTTGTGGACATGGTTGTTATTAAAAATACACATGAAGCAACTGTGCTTGCTATCTCTGAAAATGGGTATGGCAAACGCTCCCTTGTGGATGACTACCGTGAACAAAGCCGTGGTGGTAAAGGTGTGATTACATTGAAAGTTACATCCAAAACCGGAAACCTGATCGCGCTGAAAGCTGTCTCGGATACAGATGATTTGATGGTAATCACTGAACGTGGAAAAGTAATTCGAATGCAGTGCAAGGCAATCAGAACAATGGGCCGGAATACCCAGGGAGTCAGAATCATGCGGCTGGATGATGATGGCAAAATTGCTGCAATTACCCGTGTTGTAAATGAGGATGAGGATGATAGTGATGTGCCAGTTGTTGAATAACTAACCCATTTCCCTCAACATTTTCTCCAGAAGCCTTTTTCTCAATTTAATTAATTCATTTGGATAGAGTACTTCAATTTTATCACCAAACTGAAGTAACCATTCGTTGAGGAATTCAATATTATCGAACCGGATACTCACCTTAATTTTTTTAGAATTTAGTTGCTCATTCTTAATAATTTTTGTCGGGAGATTTGCCCTGAACGCACGATCAATGCTTTTATCGATTACTACCCCGACTTTTTGGCCTGATTCGTTAGAGCTAAATATTAGTGCCTCTGCATCGATTTTTACTTTAGGGTCAAAATTTTCGTCTGAAATCTTCACATCACTCATCCTGTCAAGTACAAAATTTCTGATTGCGTCTCTTTTATGAGAAAAACCTATCACGTTCCAGTGATCACGGTAGAATACCAGCAGATACGGATCAATTTTTCGTTTCGTGATCTTCTCCTCTTGTTTGCTTTTATAATAAAACTCGAGTGATTTCTTTTGTGAAATTGCACTTGTAACCAGGTACCAGTTTCCCCCTTCTTTTTTGTCAGATCCAAACAGAAGAAAAGGATCCACAATAGTGCGGTCATCAATTGAAATCATAAAGTTCTTCAATTCAGCCGGAAGGATATTTCTGATTTTCAACTCAACACCTTTGGCATCTTCCACCAGTACTTTATCGACCTGTGATTTCACAAAACTGAGTCCAACCATGATGGTTGCAAGCTCTTTTGAGGTAAACATCAGCGGTGGAACTTTATACCCATCCATAATCCCGTAACCGCTATACTGATCCCAGGTAACCGGTACATTTATTTCAGATAACATATTGAAATCTCTGAATATAGTACGCCTGCTGACACCGAACATATCTGCAAGTTCATCAACAGTTAATTTCTTTTTTGAATCCTGAAGCATCAGGATCAGTTTCATTCTGCGCTCAGAACTTTTCAATCGGGACATGGAAGTAATTCTTTTGTTGCTGTTTGAATGAAAGGTAAAAAAATTTCGGTGCCGATAAGGGGAATTTTCTTATCTATAATATATCTCAGAAAAAAGGCTCCCCCTTTTCTAAAGGGGGTCGGGGGGATTTAAACATATTCGCCATCGGCAACCAGTCTCTTCGCCTCAACTCATCCCGTTTAACACCCCCCAACCCCCCTTAATAGGGGGGAGTTTCTTTTTCTATAACATATCTCAGCAAAAAAACTCCCCCTTTTTTAAAGGGGGTCGGGGGGATTTATCGAAACTCTCCATCGACACCCAAACTCTTACCACATTCTAC
>PWLN01000269.1 GCA_003559375.1 Balneolaceae bacterium
ACGCTGTTCATTACCGATTGCACGGGATTCAGCAGGTTTTGCAGATTGTTAAACACAACCGGAGCACTGGCAATGATATCCGACATCGCCTGATTCACACTATTTGCAACAGAGTGGCCAGCAATACTTGTACGATGTACAACCACATCCTGTGCACAGGAAACGGCCGCCGCAGAATGGCTGATAAAGCTTTGTAACCCGCTCTCGACCTGCGGCCTCAATTGCTCCAGCCGCTGTGCAATTTCGTTTGTAACTAATGATTGAATTCTAGCCGGTGTGGCAGTTTTAGCCTCGAGCCACAATGGCATGAGGGCAAGAACCTGGTCCGCATTTTGCAGAATGGGCGAAATATTGAGTGCCGCATGGTGCAAATCATTAATATCATTAGCTACTTCACCGGCATTGGTTCTGGCCCAATCCTTCAATTGCCGCAGTTCCTGTTCAGCTTCAATGTGATTGTTTGCGATGGTCTGCAGGTATCGGCGCAATTCCTGCGTTTCAATCTCAATGTTTTCTATTCGTTCGAATGCCTGATTTAGAAAAGTAAATGCAGCATCTTGATTGCCAACTTGTAATAATGCAGTGAAGGTCAAAAAATCATATTGCGCTAATCCTACCTGAATCATCGTCATTTGTTGATTCTTCGCTTTTTCAAAAATCACAAGGTGATGATTCATAATATCGCCAATTTGCTGTCCCGTAAGCCTGATCAGATTTGTAATTCCCGAGCGTACTTCATCGGGTACAGGATCCGGAAGCATTTCCTGGATCAACAGTACAAAAGCATTTATCCGCTGATCATAAGTTGAAACTGCAGCATATCCAAGCTGGTTTATTTCCGCGACACAATCACTGATTGAAGGTCCGGTTATGAGAAGCCCGTGCAAAAGACGTTCAATGTTCACAGAATAATTCTGTAATTCCATCGCTGCAGCCGTTAGGTCACTCCTGTTCTCCTCAAGGGAGGAATTCATTTTTGAAAAGATTTCAATGTAAACTTCAATATCGGGATAAATCGTACTCATTGTGAGATTGAATCGCTCCAGGCTTGCCATAAACTGCTCGTATCCCGTTCTCAATTCGTTCTCAAAACCCATTGAATTCGGATATGGAATTGGGACAGGGCCGGCTGGAGATGGGGTCAAAACTACATCAGGGAAATCTAAACCCGACAACGTACGTGCCGTATGTAACAATTGCTGTGAACTTTGCAATAAATCTACCGATACCGACCCCATCTCTCTGAAATTCTGAATATCAGAATATACCTGACCAAATATTTCATAATTATGCTGCTGTACAATTCCAAGCTGTTCCGGTATCATACTTTCTGCAAAGCTTGCCAGATCACCATAGAATGTACTGAATCCATTGCTGAAAATAGCAGATGCTGTTTGGAGATTTCGATTGATACCTGCGATGCAGCTTTGCACAAGCCTGATGGACGAACCCGGAAGGTTCAATCTTGGCTGATCATTGACAAGATCAATAAACCTGCGAACGGTAGGGGCTGCTATTCTCACTCTCGACACAGCTGCTGCCAGCGATGATACATCACTCAGCCAGTCTGTACTCAGGCGTTGAATCTGTTGCAGGTTGTTTTCTCTGGCCAAAACAGCGGCTTCATAATGATCCACCGTTTTCTGGTGCTCTTCGATTTGCTGTTTGATTTGCTCCTCGTCATTCGGGGCAAAAAGATAATCAGGTGATGGAACCATCAGGTCTACACGTACAACCAACAGATCAATAGTGTGTCCGGCCCTTCCATGTATTCGGCCAAGTCTCTCGTGACTTTCATCCATGTCACTTTTAGCCTGATTTGCTTCCTGTTCAAGGATATGTTGCTGTATAAGGTGTTCTGCCAGCTCGGCTGATGTTTGAGCCAGGCGCTGGCTCTCCTGAAACAGTTCTTCATGGCCACGGATAAACCATCGTCGCTGCCATATTTCAAGATTCTCCTTTATGCTTTGTACATAGCGGACAAAAGATTGAAGATCGTTTACCAGCAACCTGCGCGCTTCATCCAACTCATCGATACATGGCGGGCTGGAAAGAAGCCGGTTTAGTTGATCGATGTCGGATTGTGTGAACGGAATACCAGGCAGATCAGCCCGGTTGGCCAGTTCTTCCATGAACCGGGAGAACAGATCGTGGAATCGGTTCATTTCGGTAGTTACCTCATTGAATGCAGACGGGTCAATTTCACAAGCGGATGTGCCCAGGGCAATTACTTCCGGAAAATGCTCTTCGGGATTAATCGATGCCATTTCACCTGCCAAATCAGAAACCCCAAGCTTCTGATCTATTACTCGGAGTTTTTGCTGAAAAGCCTGCAGATTATTTCCATACGTTTCCAGAATTGCCCACTGGAGGTCAATAGTTACATTATTTGATGCTTCTATTGCTGCATGAAGTTCAGGAAAATGTTCACTGAGCACAAGATCGGCAACATCCATGCCTTCAGCTGCAAGCTGTTGCAGTTCCTGCCACTTCTGTTCTACTTGTTGCTGCTTTTGATTCATATCCTGAATAAAATTCTGATAAGTTACCGGGTCAGCAAGTGCAAGCAGGTTATTTTTTGCATCCTGCACCATATCAATAGCCGCTTCTTCCGTTTTATTAATCAGATTTTGAGCACTGACGCCAAATTCTGCGATGATATCGGTTGCATCATGAATGGTGGAATAATTGAGACACCGAACCTGGTGCAGTGCAGTGCCTGTAAAATTCGGAAGCGGAAACCAGATGGTAAGCGGACCACTATTAACCGTATGATATTCTGCTATCTGATTGGTGACCACATTTCTGGTACGAATGAGCAGGTCGTTTCTCCCGGTATTTTCGATTTTTGTGATGTGCTCCTGGCTGAACGATTGCCAGCCGCCGGGCTGGTATGTCTGCTCCGGAAGAGCTATAATATTTTGAAAAACTGCACTTCCTGCATTGTACTCCACTCTGATCTTGCATTCACTCGCTAATGATACGTTTGAGCTAACCAAAAGAATGAGTGCAGAGATGATGATGTTAAATGTCTTCATTTTATATGATTTGTTGATATGCTTCTAACCCTGATATCGGAAAAAACAATAGCTGGGTATCAACAGAAAAAATTATTTTGGAAATTCATTTTATCAGGCATTCCAGGCCGGCTGGTATTCTATTCAAAGCGGCCTATTTCCAATCGGAGATTGCCAAATCTATCCATTTGAATGTTATGAAGCCTGCCTCGCATACCAGGGTTAAAAGAAGTAGAAAGTTGGTTAAATCTTTCCTGAAAAGATGTAAGAAAAGATGAATTTTGTAACGCATCTCCAAGGTTTTTTGAGATTTGCGATTCAAGCCAATCTTTTACCATCCCACCTGTTATTTCAGATGGTGTATTATGTAATATCACATTTCCATTGAATCTCGAGATTGCCCCGGTAAATTCAATCTCTCGTTGTTGCGAAATATCAAGGCCAAATGTGATCTTTACTGAAGCATTTTGTATTTCACCTGAAAAAGGAGTTGCAGGGCCTTTGATAAGATTATGCCGTTCCCAGTTATCAGGGTTTGCACAATAAACGGTAAAACTTTCGAGAGTTAAACCCAAATAGTTCAGGAAACAAAAGAGGTCGTTGTTTCTGCATTCAGATTCAGGCACTTCGTAGCCACTACACGTCCAGTAAGGAACCGATTCAATAAATTCACCACGAAAAGCTTCTCCTCCTTTAGTTTCAAGGGATGCTTCCAAAACAAGCCCGAAAGGCCAGCCGGGATTTGGCACTTCAACAAAACTAAACTGAAATGGTGCCGATTCTATTCCTGTAATTTCAATTTTCGTACCAGCTACATCAAAAGCATCAAGATCGAAAGTTTCCGATATCTGGGATATCTGAACTCTCCCAAATCCAGCCGGATCTCCCAAAATGATACGTGTTTCACCTAAAAATTCTTGTAACTCCGATGCCGATAGCATTCCATAACCATGTAATGGCATTTTTCCGGTTAAATAAAATCTTCTCTCAAAAATTGGTAATATGCTTAGTTGCTCTGGTTCATTTGTAGTTTGGGGAAAAAAGAGCGTTACAAGGTCGGTTCCACCTTGCATTTCTGTGTGCTTTATTTCTGCTTCAAATCCACCCAGAAAAAATTTAACACCTGGTCTGATTAAATGTTCACCATACAGCCTAACCTCACCATCTGTTGATTCAGGACCTCGTACCCATGCTCTGTTTATAATTCCATCATTCAACCGGTTACCCCTTTGATTTAAACGAAATTCATCAATTTCGTAACGAATGAGGCGTGGCATTAAAAGAGGCTGCCCGTTAAACCCTAAAGCTCTCCTCCAGTTATCAAAAGTGAAAGAACCTTCAGCTTCCAAAAAAATCTGCATCCATTCATCCGGAGTCATCGTCCACTGGCTGATGATACCCGCAGCCGTCTCTTCCCGGCTCCATCTTGCTGCACGCATTAGTTGTACTACCTGTACGGAACCAAGATTGAACTGTACCCGTAACTGGTTGGCAGTCATTTCAGGTGACCATCCGATTTCGCGCATCCATTCAGTGGCTTCAGCCGGATTTGCCATAAACAGCACAGATGTTACATCTGCCATTTCTGTCGGTGGATAGCCGGATTGAAGCATGGCATTCCCAATATTTGCACCTTTTTCTATCGAGGCCCAGCTCTTTAATGCACTTGCTGAACGATGTGCATTCCATCCAGCTTTTTGTAATGCAGTGGACATTTGTAATAAATGATTACTTAACATTCCGGATATTGCATTTACAATTTCATGGTCTGAATAATTTACCTCTGCTAAAATTATGACAACATCCACAGCATCTGCCCGGTGGTTGCGTAGAACATTATCTTTTGCGATTTCGGATGACGCTCCTCTGTTCTTCAATGGCCTCACCTGTTCAATCGCTTCATTCAGTTGAAATGGCCGGAGGTTTTGTGCGTTGATTGAAGAAACGATCAGAAAAATTAATGTGCCTGTCAGAATTATCTTTTTTTTCATTGTCTGATATTTATACGATGTGTAATTCATTTTATCTTACCATATGTTTCCCGCTCCGGGTGTGTATGATGAAGAAATTACACTCTGGACTATTATGGTTACGCCCTGAATAATGTTATCAAACTTTACGATCGGTGCCTGCATATCAATCATTCCGCTTTTAATGACCAAATCTGATCCTGATATTTCAAAAACCTGCTCAAAAGGGCTTACCCGGTCTTGTAATTCATTTAGGATACGGTTTTCCGAATCCTGTAATTCGGACAACATGTGCGATTTTACTTCCTGAATTTCTGTAAATACCATACTTATGTTTGATGCAAAATTTACTTTTTCACTTTGCATTGCAACAGCCAATACTTCTATTTCATTATTCAGCGTTTGTAACTGATTTTGTAAATCAAGCAACTGAATCTGCAATGTTCGGATTTCTGCCTGCTGATCCCTGACGATATCTTCAAGTTCAGCTGATTTTGATGTTCTTACATCCATCTCATTGATTCTTATTTGAGCATTCCCATTCTGAATTGAAAAAACAATAACAATGGTTATAAGTAATTGAACGAAAATCATGCATTTTTTCATGGCGTTATATGGTTTAATTGGAGATCATTTCTTAGAGTATCGTAATTTCCTGAGTCATTGTATCATCCGGTTATTTGCAAATTGAAGAGCTGTAGATTCAATTTTTTTCAGAATAGCATATTTCACCCTGCTTTATTAAAATGTGTAATGTTCCATACGAGCAATTATAAACTAACTAAATTCAAGTGATGCAACAGGCAAATGCCATTACCAGGTACCTGGCCGAAGCCAAAAACGGTGATGATGATGCCTTCCGCCTTGTATATGAACTTGCTTATGACGACCTGAAACAGATTGCTCATCAAAGGCTCGCCGGGTTCAGGCGTGGCGAAACCCTGAATACTACTGCTCTGGTTCATGAAGCATATCTTAAATTAATCCAGGCTTCTGAACATGACTGGAAAGACCGTGCCCATTTTTTTGCCGCTACATCTCGTGCCATGCGGTTCATTCTTGTGGATTATCTTCGTGCAAAAACGGCACAAAAAAGAGGAGGAATCAATGAAGATCAATCTCTTAACCAGCTTTCGCTGGGTGTTGAAGAGAGGATTGAGGACTTTATTTCATTGAACCAGGCAATTGAAAAATTACTGGAATGGAATGAACGGTTGGGAAAACTGGTGGAATACCGTTTCATTGGCGGAATGACATATGAAGAGATCAGTGAGGTTACCGGATTATCAGAACCAACACTGAAACGTGACTGGGCACGCGCCCGAACCTGGCTTTACAGTGCCATGAAAGATGCAGAAAATAGGTAATTATAAGGAATGCATGAAGCTCTAATGAGTTTTTGATACTCCACACTCATGAATTACGATACTATTTTTCAGAAATAAGATTTTTTAAACTGAGTTCGAAATTTAATTCCGAATGCCCGATTCAGATTATCAGCGTAACCGCGAGCTCGATGAACTTCTGTTACAGGTACTTGACCTGCCTCCGGAAGAACGAAAACCGTTCCTTACCGGCGCCACGTCTCATGATCCTGAGCTGCTGAATGAGGTGTACAAACTTCTTCAATATCACGACGAATCGCTGACCTACTTTGGCGAAACCCTTTCCGACTTTCTGGCTCCACTAATGCCGGTTTTGGAAGGTGAAATTCCAGACTACAATTTTACCTTCGAAGAAGACACCCTGATTGGAAATTACCGTATCAAAAAGCTGATTGGCAAGGGTGGCATGGGCCAGGTGTACCTGGCCGTAAGAGATGATGGTGTTTTCAAAAAAGAGGTAGCTCTCAAGTGTATCAAAAAGGGAATGGATTCGGAGGAGATCCTGAAGCGGTTCAGCTATGAAAGACAGGTGCTCGCCAAGCTTCAACACCCGAATATTGCTACACTGTTTGATGGTGGGCTGAACGATGACGGCCACCCGTTTTTTGTGATGGAATACGTGGATGGTGTACCGGTTGTGCGATACTGTGATGAGCATAAACTTACGGTTCAAGAGCGTTTAAATCTGTTTCTCTCCATATGCGATGCGGTGCAATATGCCCATCAAAAGCTGGTTATTCATCGTGATCTGAAACCTTCGAATATTTTGGTTACCGAAAAAGGTGAAGTGAAACTGCTTGATTTCGGTATTGCCCGGTTGCTGGATGATGAGAACCCGTATTTCACTGCACCTGTAACAAGGGCCGGTATTCGGTTGATGACCCCGGAATACGCTGCGCCAGAGCAGAAAAAAAACGATCCGGTTAGTACTGCAACGGATGTGTACAGCCTCGGGGTATTGCTTCATGAGCTTATGACTGGCCGGTTGCCGCAAACCGGGGCTGCCGGGTATGTACGTCCGTCTGCTTTGGTTGAAAATGACATCGTTCAAAAGAATGAGACTGGCCATACCACCCAGACGGCATACAAAATCGCTTCAATCCGGGGAGTCACGCCAGATAAACTCCGTCGCATTTTGTCAGGCGATATCGATACCATTTTGTTGACGGCGCTCAAAGAAAATCCTGCTGAACGGTATAACTCTGTTGAAGGGTTGATGGCAGACATTCAGAACTATCGGCAGCATTTGCCTCTCACCGTACAACCCGACTCGACTCTATACAGGTTAAAAAAATTCATCAGCCGCCATAAAAATGTGGCAGTTTCAGTTTTTGGGATTGTGTTGGTTACCATAGCGTTTATAGCAACTATCACCTGGCAGCTCAATGTTGCCACACATGAGCGGGACAGAGCTGAATCTGCACTCAAAACTTCTGATACTGTCAGTCGCTTTTTAAGGTCCATTCTTGAGGCGTCAAACCCACGTGAAGCAGGCCAATCCGTAACCATGCGC
>PWLN01000109.1 GCA_003559375.1 Balneolaceae bacterium
GTATGCAATGTACATCACACAATCAACAATCGTATCATTCTAAAACATTTGACATCAATTCATGGATCAACCCCACCTGTCAGTCATAATCTGCTCCTACAACCCGAATAATGATTATCTGAACAGGACACTCTCTGCATTGCAAAAACAAAGCCTCGATAAAAGCAAGTGGGAATTACTTTTAGTCGATAACAACTCAGATGTACCGCTCTCTGGCCTGATCGACCTGGGCTGGCACCCCGGTGCTGCTCATCTCTTTGAAGGAAACCAGGGGCTGACCGCGGCAAGGCTTAAAGGAATAAGTGTGGCGAAAGGCAAGCTGCTGATCTTTGTGGACGACGACAACATTTTACGCAACGACTATTTAAAGACTGCATGTACCATAGCAGACAGCTATCCAGATGTTGGGGCTTTTGGAGGCAGCATACTACCTGAATTTGAGGTTGAACCTGATCCGGACTTATTGCAACACACCGGTAAATTGGCGTTGCGTTCCGTCCGTGAAAATACGATTTCCGATTCTTACGAAGGCCGGAACCAGCCCTATGGTGCCGGGCTCGTAATCAGGAAAGAAATTGCCATAGCGTATGCCGAAAATATTCGAGGCAGCAAACGGGAGTTATTGGATAGAGCTGGAGAGTCATTAGGCTCTGCTGGAGATATAGACATGGCGTTTACATCCATAGATATGGGTTATAAGAATGGCTTGTTCCAGAGCCTTGTACTCATTCATATCATTCCAAAAGAGCGACTGACTCTTGAATACCTGACTCAAATAAGATTGGGGGTTAATTTAAGCGGTATGCTGCTCCGATTTTATCGATTCAATGAAAAACCACCCAAGCCTTATCCTGTTGCAGTTCGGCGTGCAAACTATCTATACAGAAAAATGACTATGAGCAAAATAGAATACTCCATGTATATGGCATCAGAAAAGGCGAGATTGAAGTTTTATGATGCAATCACCGTTCAATGAAAGAAATGAAAGGTTCACCGGTTTAAACAGATCACACACAGTATGGACTATAAACTGTCGATAATAACGACCACCTTTAATAGCTCAGACTTTATTAAAGATACCGTTGAAGGTGTGCTCAATCAAAATTTTGGGCAAAGCTTTGAATATATCATCTCTGACGACGGTTCTGCTGACGATACCGTAAAAATCGTGGACCAAATCAAAGACAGGCACCCCAAAGGCAACTCCATTAACATTATTCAGCATGAAGAAAATCAGGGCGTTATGAAGAATTTCTTTGGGGCCGTATTGAAAAGCAAGGGTGAGTATATTGCATTTTGTGATTCGGATGACGTCTGGTCCGATCCGTATAAGCTGACAAAGCAAATTGATTATCTGGACAATCACAAGAAATGTGTGATTGCCTACCACAGCTTCATTAATCGTATAGATGAAGGGCTGGATCCGGCCCTGGTTAAGAATTTTGATGAAACCAAAGACCAGGTGATAATGAATCCGCAAACATCCACCATGATGGTGCGCGGAATACTCAGAAATTTAGTGAGCAGAGAGGTGATCAATGAAGCGGCCAGAAGCAGCCAGAATGATCAGTATTTGAGATTTCTGCTAAAAGATATGGGGTATTTCAAGCCGTTGACCCACATAGAACCAAATATTCGGTTGGTGCGGGAAGGGAGTATTTATTGCGTAGAAGATACACTGTCAAAAAAAGAAGTGGCGCTCGGAAGCTGGAAAATTTTCTATAAGCATCATGGGCACGGAAAAAACAGGCGATATCTCGGAAAAAAAGTGAACGGGTTTCAGAGTGCGGTTAATTGGGCAGAATACGAAATGCGGCCATCTTCCAAAAAATACAGAGAGGCTATGCTGTTCGATATTCTAAATGGCGTGTTGACAAGGAAATTTTTGCACAGGATAAGAAAAGTAATATTCACGCCATTGGTGTTGATCCGGAACAGGGCAAAACAACTGCTTACATCTTCATGAGTCCCATTTCCTGAACCATCTTAACCGCTAAAACGATCAAGAATACACTACCAAAAATCATCTGGACATACTGGCACCAGGGATTCGACCGGGCGCCTGACATCATACAGCTCTGCATTGCCTCCTGGAAAATGCACCATCCTGAGTGGGAGATCCGGCTTTTGGACAGTGGTTCTGTCTCCGGATTTATCGACGGCGTGGACGTGAATAAGGATGTTCAAAACAGAATGAGGCTGCCACACCTCTCCGACCTGATCCGCACCAAACTACTGATAAAGTACGGCGGCGTGTGGGCCGACCCAACCTGCTTCTGTATGAAACCGCTTGAAGAGTGGATTCCGGCCAGTATGGATGCTGGCGTGTTCATGTTTCACCGGCCGGGGCGCGACAGGGTTATTGCAAATTGGTTTATTGCGGCCGAGCCCGGTAATCCATTGCTTGTAAAACTATATCAAGAGCTCTGTTCATTTTGGAACGATCATCACTTTCGCTATCTGGGGCGGGTAGAAAAATCTAAACCTGAGTATTGGCTGAACCGCATCATCAATCGCAACCTGAATTGGCCCCGAATCTGGTTTTCTCCGCTTATGACCCGGGTTTTGAGGCTTTACCCCTACATGGTTTACCACTACAAGGTATATGACCTGGTTAAAACCGATCGGGAATGCGCCGAAATTTTCAGGAAGATGATCAAATACCCGGCTCAATATCCGCTAATGTTAGCATCGTTCGGGCTACTGAATCAGCCCTCTGAAGAGATCCGGCTATGGGTGGATGAAAAGCGATCGCCTATCTTTAAACTGAACTGGAAACTGGAAAGTAAAGCCATTCCCGAGGGTAGTTTGCTGCAGTATTTAATAGATTCAGAAAAAGGCGATAATACTCCGATTGAAGAAAAAAGCGATTACTAGTACCCCTTAGGAAACCAATTAGCCACGATTAGAATATACTATTTTGCTTGTAGTAGAGTGATAAAATACCTTCAGAGAGGGCTTTGCAGAACCGTTCTTTTGCCCAATGGCTGCGTTATCGGTTGGTTGAAATCCTCATCCCGATGCTTCGGGACTGCGGTTTCAACCTTCCTCTGGCCTTGCCCTTGAATAAAATTCCTGGTTCTGCAAAGCCCTCTTCGAAACAGACAATACTGGCAAACATCAAAATAATGGGAACAAGAGTATTACGTCCAAATGAAGACAGCAATTAATTTTGACCACAAAACAAATACAGGCAATCTTGGAGACCTTCTGTGCAGCCCAAAATATTATTTTGAGTGTGAGTCAGGTGAAGCGAACCGAGTGATTGGCGGTGGGGTTCAAACAAGTTTGATACTTGGCAGTAAAAACGCACCGCCCAAATCTATTTTATGGGGAGTTGGTTGTACGGGCAACGTAAAGAAAAATGCCCAAGCTGAATGTAAAGATTTTCTCGCCTGGGGTATAAGAGACAGACTCCTGGTTGCAGATGAGAAACATTTCCTGCCATGTGTTAGTGTACTGCACCCAATGCTGGATTTGCCATTGCCAAAAAAAGAGAGAACTCTGCTATACATTAACGCAGATCCCAGGATATCTACCGTAAGGACGTTAAAAAAGATCAGAGCTACTGGAGCTAAAAATAATGTCGATGTCTTGACCAACAGAGCATCAGAAAGAAAGTTCCGGAAATATCTTGCTCAGTCTTCACACATTATATCTACTTCTTATCACGGTGCGTACTGGGGATTATTGGCCGGCAGATCAGTTACACTTATCGGGTACTCATTTAAATTTAAATCTCTACTTAACATCTTCGGCTTAGAGTCTGAATTTGTTCGTTTTACCAAAGGAGATCAGCAAAGTTTTCTGCACGCTATAAACTGGGCACTTACAAAAGGCAAAAAGCTTGCCTTAAATGATCCGGAAAGTGTACGAAGCAGTTTTCGTGAGAAACAACACCTCTTTGCAAAGCATCTTGAGCAAAACGATATCTTAAAAAAATGTAGCTATAAACTTAAAGACGACTGTTCTCTCGTTATGTATACACAGCCGAATGAGCTTTGGACAATGTCGAAGTATTATTGTACAGTTAATGTTTTAGAAATGTTGAGAGGCGTAAGGGGGATGTTAAAAAATAACTAACGTGTTTTATCTTTAATACTTATTTAAGTTTCTTAAGCTCAGTCTACGATAACATTGTTAGTAAATAATTTCGCGATTAAAAAAATGAATAAAAAAACAAAGTCAAGTGCCTGAAAACTCTATTATCGCAATAATACCCGCCAGGTATCAATCTTCCAGGCTGCCCTACAAATCCCTACATAAACTGGATGGAAAGCCGATGATGGAGTGGGTGTATGAGCGTGCATCCCAAGCCCGCGGCATAGACGATGTCGTTATCGCAACCGATCATGAGCGTATACTCAAAGAAGCAGAGAGGTTTGGAGCAAAAGCAATTATGACCTCAGAAGCGCACCAGAGCGGCACAGACAGGATTGCTGAGGCCGCAGAGAATTTCCCGGATGCAGATGTATTCGTAAATGTTCAGGGTGATCAGCCATTTATCGATCCTGGTATGATCGAAAAGCTCATAGAACCTTTTCAGAATGGAGTATCTCCTGATATTGCAACGCTGGCCTCTCCGCTTGCAAAATCTGATATTGACAATCCAAATACGGTGAAAGTTGCCGTTAACAAAAAGAATGCAGCAATGTTTTTCACCCGCTCTCCCATCCCCTATTTCAGACACCGGGTAGAAGAACCGCCTGTTTACCAGCACGTGGGCCTTTACGCGTACAGCACTGCTGCATTACAGAAAATTAGCGGCCTAAAACCATCCAAACTGGAAATCGCCGAGGGCCTGGAGCAGATGCGGGCACTGGAGGAAGGGTTATCCATCTGTGTCTCCTTATATGAAAAAATGGTTCCTGAAATCAACACGTTAGAGGACCTTGATAAAGCACAGGAGTTGGGGCTGATTAACAATTACACATTGTTTAAAGAAGAATGAGCATACCAATGAACAATCTCTATACCGCAATTGAAAATAATCCAACCTTTATACTGGGTCCTTGCGTCATCGAAAACCCGGAGCTTCTCGATACCGTTGCGAGGGAGGTGAAAAGGCTTAAGGATGAAACAGATGGGGTTTTCATTTTCAAATCATCTTTTGATAAAGCCAACCGGACAGCCGTGAGTTCATTCCGGGGCCCCGGCCTTGCCAAAGGGCTTGACTTGCTGGCAGAGATTAAAGAAAAGCATGGCCTTTTTATTACAACGGATATTCATGAGCCCTTCCAGGCAGAAAAAGCAGCAGAAGTCGCTGATATCCTTCAAATTCCGGCTTTTCTTTGCCGGCAAACGGATCTGTTACTTGCAGCAGCCGAAACCGGAAAAATCGTGAATATTAAAAAGGCACAGTTTCTATCGGGGGAGGATATGCTCTACCCGCTCGAAAAAGTGAAAAGTACCGGCAATGACCAGGTAATGCTCACTGAACGGGGAAATATATATGGCTATAACAACCTGGTTGTTGATTTCAGAAATATCCCGGACATGAAACAGTTTGGCGTACCGGTGGTAATGGACTGTACCCACAGCGTACAGCGACCCGGTGGGCTTGGGGGTAAAACGGGCGGTAACAGAGAGTTTGTCCCCTATATGGCAAAAGCAGCCAAAGCATTCGGAGCGAATGCATTTTTTATAGAGACCCACCCCGAACCCGAACAAGCCAAATCCGACGGCCCGAATATGCTTCCCCTTAACCGTCTCGAGGCTTTAATCAAGGAGTTGATTGCATCATGAAGCTATCTGAAACGTGCAGGCAAATTTCTCTGCTTCTAACTGATGTGGACGGGGTTCTTACTGATGGCAAGCTCTACTTCTCCCGGGAAGGGGAAGCTATGAAAGCATTCAATATTAAAGACGGGATGGGGGTGAAAATGCTGCAGGGTTCCGGTATCAAGGTTGGCATTGTAACCGGCCGGGAAAGCATGATGGTTACGAAACGGGCAGCAGAGCTGAATATTGATATTGTGTATCAGGGTATAGAGGATAAGGAAAGCACCGTCGTGAAAATCATAAACAGCCTCAATATCACACCTGCACAAATTGCATATATTGGAGATGACCTGAATGATTTGCCTGCATTGAACATTGCAGGGCTTTCTGCCTGCCCGGCCGATGCTGCAGCGCAAGTTCGAAATGAAGCGGACTATGTGTGCAGAAAATCAGGAGGAGAGGGTGTTTTAAGGGAAGTTGCAGAACTAATTTTTAAGTATAAAATTTGAAATACGTGTGAGCTATGATTAACTGTTCATCTGATTTATTCAATTCTAAACTAACTATTTGAGAGCTTCAAAATGCAAGAAAGCAATATGTTACATGTTCAGGACATGAAAATTTCCGCGGCAAACACCCTCAGAGTTGAAGCTGAGGCTATCGTGAGCCTTATTGACCGCCTTGATCAGAACTTTAATGATTCAGTTTCTTTTATCTATCGTACCAAAGGCCGCTTGATAATTACGGGGATGGGAAAATCGGGAGTTATTGGCATGAAGCTGGCAGCTACGTTTTCGAGTACGGGAACGCCCTCATTTTTCCTGCACCCGGCAGAGGCCATACATGGCGATTTGGGTATGTTGCAGCCTGACGATGTTGTACTGGCACTCTCTTACTCTGGTGAGACAGATGAGCTTCTGAAAATCGTACCTTTCTTAAAAGATTACTCTTCCGGACTGGTGGCTATGACAGGGAATGCAGACTCTACACTGGCGCGTGCCGCCAATTATCATATAGCTGTAAAAGTGAGCAAAGAAGCATGTCCAAATAATCTTGCGCCCACGGCCTCTACTACGGCTACACTGGCCATGGGTGACGCATTGGCAATCGCTGTTATGGAAATGCGAAACTTTAAACCGGAACATTTCGCCAAATATCACCCCGGAGGTTCTTTAGGCAGGAAACTTCTCACCAAAGTTGAAGATATTATGCACTCCGCGAATCTGCCAATTGTAACCGGCGATACACCGATCAAAGAAGTGGTTCAGGCTATGTCGAATGGCCGAATGGGGCTGGTTATTGTACGGCAAAATGGTTCATCCCCAACAGGTATCATTACAGACGGAGACCTGCGCCGGGCCATGGAGAGCAGAGAAGATATGTTTTTTAGCCTGAAAGCATCCGATATCATGACCCCCGCAGCAAAAACCATAGGGCCCGAGGCTAAATTGAATGAAGCGGAACAGACAATGAACGAGCATAAAATTTCCGCTTTAATTGTACAGGACAGAGATAAGATTCTTGGAATTGTGCAGATCTTTGATATTCAGTAAAATTTTAACACTTGTTACACCATTGAATATAACATTGTTATCAATCATACAGAGTGAACGGGAACGCCGTAATGCACCCGCAGTCTTGGCTTCAAATAAGGAAAAAGGCAGACATTCAGTCTATGATAAACAGGGACTTGGAAAGATTTGGATCGTCTTAAGAGGGGTAAAAGACACATTCAATATGATCTCAAGGCTCGATTCCATGAAAGAGACAGCGATCATGCTGCCGGGCAACAATCACAAATATGTTGAGGTTGAAGAAGAATTAATTGAAGCGGGAATCAAGCCCGGGCAAATCTCCATCATCGGTGAGCAGCCTGCGTCAATCTGGACAAAATTGTTAACCTTGTTTTTGATTGCTAGCAGATTCAACGTTATCGTTTCTCTCTTCAGGGTTGAACATGCATTCAAATATTTTGAAATTTTGTTTCTCTACAGCGTTTTATGCAAACGGCTGCAGAAAAAGGAACAGAATAGCAGATGGATTATTGTAGGTGACCTGACCTCCTCTTTAATTGGTTTATCGGCCGCATGCAAGCAAGCGGGGCAAACCGTTGTTTATTGGCAGTATTCATTTTTAGATTTTAA
>PWLN01000096.1 GCA_003559375.1 Balneolaceae bacterium
GCATAGCGGTATTTCAGTGATTCGGACGGCCTTCTGAACTGTGGATTATTCAGCCAGAATGCCTCAATATAATCGGTGAATGAACATTTTAAATCATTCAGATGAAACGGGGCGACAACAATTGCAACTGACCGGCAGCCTGCACCACCGTACCGGAACACAGCTTCTGTTAAATCTTGCATGGTCTCGGGACGATTGTCGGTTATAAAAGCAATGGAATAATTTGCTGTTCTGATCAAAGGTGGGGTATCTGGATTGATCATCTTCAATTCCAACAGCTTTTTTTCAACTTTTTTTACCGACTTTCCTGACCCCGCAAATAGCAGTGCATCGGCAGTTGAATCGCCGGTAAGATCATCCAGGTTAACCGACCATTTCGAACCGTCTAACAGTTGATGGCTCACCAATTTTTTCAGTAGCGTTGGAAGTAGCCATAGATCTTTCCTTGAAAGTTTACCATAGTAGGTTCCGCCTGTCATCACTACAGCCAGTACATCCTGTATACCAACAAGCGGCAGATTCCCCGCATGCAGGCAGAGAATTTTTTTGTTTGTGAGTACATTCATACTGAGATTTGACCGCTGAGCCCAGGTAAGCAGATCGCTTTCTTTTAGTGTTGATTTAAGTGTGAGAATACGATGCTTTACATCCGCAAAACTGAATAATCCATCATTTACTGTTTTATCAATAGCCTCTTTCAGCGCGTAATTATCAGGTTGCAGCCAATCGGTAATGGCTTCAGTAATTTTTCTGATATGTTGAGTAAGAAGTTCCATATCAGTCACGATCAATCAGAAAATTGCACCCACGGGGATCGTTATCGTGCCATCTGCCAAGTACCCTGAATCTTCCGTACACATCTGCCACTCCCATGTCATCCGTCAGAATAAACGGACAGGAATAGATATTTGCCAGGTCTATGATACCGATTTTACCTTCCTCTCCAGGGCTGCATATCCGCTTCGGATCTTCAGGATCCCTGATGGTTACCTGTGCCCATTGGGGTGCTGAAAACCATTCATTGCCAATGGCATACATCTGGCTTAACAGTTCACACATCCCGTATTCCGAATGAACTGAATGTTGGGGTATGCTAAACCCCTCAGACAACCTTTGACGAAGCTGCTTTTTCGACATTTCCCGCCTGTATGTTTTCATCCCTCCTGTTTCGATGATTTCAACAGGGCCTGTAAAATGGGTTTCATGTTGTTCAATCAGATCCAGTAACCCAAATGCTGCTCCGAAAATCAAAGGAATTTTTCCTGCTTTTATTACCCGGTTTTCCCATTCAGCAGCACTAACCTTTTCAGGATCCCAAAAAATTGATAACCCGGACTCATCACCCGAAACAAGATAATTGGCCATCCATATGAGCGAGGAATCCGGATTCTCACTGTAACCGGGCATATAGCACAGTAAAGCGTATTTATCACCGGGAAAATGGTTATAGAATTCAAGGCTGATTGCCCGCGTGTACATTTTTACATCATGAATAAAATGTGAACTTCGATTCATCCCTGCTGTACCACTGCTTTTGAACACAAGCTGAGGCGAGGCATTGTCTACTGTAATTATGGCCTGCCTGAATGCCCTAATAGGCATGAGTGGAATCTCTTGCGGACCTGATGGTTCCGAATCGTTATAGCCTAATGCAGATAGAAACAGGCCATAGATCTGGTTTCTTTTTTTTTGAAACGAAAAAGCTTTACTGCAGCGCTCATTGAATGATACCGAATCATCAAACAGTAAACCTGCCCAATCTTTTTTTTTCATTGCCTTAATATTGGCTGGAAAAGATTTACCCGGTTCTGTTCAAGCCCTTTCTTCCGATATCTGTGCGGAAGTACTTGTTATCAAATGTTATATATTCCACATTTTTGTAGGCATGATCTATGGCTTCACGAAGGGTATTCCCGCTGCCAACAACATTCATTACCCTACCCCCATTCGATACAATCTTACCATCTTTTTCGGCAGTGCCGGCATGAAAGATGATGGCTTCATCGTCTACATTGTCGAATCCGCTGATTTCTTTTCCTTTTTCGTATTCCAGTGGATAGCCCTGGCTTGCAAGCACTACACAACATCGGTATTTATTATCGATATTGATCGTTTTTTCATCAAGCCTTTGTTCGGTAGTAGCGACGAACAATTCAAGCAGGTCATTTTCAAGTGAAGGCAAAATAACCTGGCACTCGGGATCTCCGAATCTGCAGTTATATTCGATCACTTTAGGCCCGTCTGCTGTTATCATCAAACCCACATAGAGTATCCCAACATATTCACTCTCTTCGAGCGACATTCCGGTTATGGTTGGGTTAATGATCGTGGTGTTGACTTGCTCGAGCAGGTCTTCCGAAATTACCGGTGTCGGTGAATAGGCTCCCATCCCACCTGTATTGAGTCCGGTATCGCCGTCGCCAGCCCGTTTGTGATCCTGTGCATTGTGCAGCACATGAGATGTATGTCCGTCTGATATTACAAATACAGAGGCTTCTTCTCCTTCAAGGAATTCTTCAACAACCAGCCTGCTTGCCGCTTCAGAGAGTGTTTTATCTTTTTTGATGCTTAATAGCCGTTGTTTTACTTCATCTTCGGATTGACAAATAAAAACACCTTTTCCGGCTGCAAGGCCGTCAGCTTTCAGCACTACCGGATAACTGTCTCTGAGCTGGATGAACTTTAATGCATCATCAAAATCAAGAGAATCGAATACGGCATAATCTGCGGTCGGAATGTTGTATTTTGTCATGAAATCCTTGGCAAACTCCTTGCTGCCTTCCAGCATGGATGCTTTTTTTGAGGGGCCAAATACAGGAACATCATGGCTTTTCAAAAAATCAGCAATCCCATCAACAAGAGGTGCCTCGGGGCCAACTACAACAAGTTCAATCTTTTTCTCTCTGATATAGGATAGAATAGAATCGAAATCGGATAAAGGCAGGTCAACATTTTTGCCGTAAACTGCAGTCCCGGGATTTCCGGGTGCAATGTAAAACTCACCCAGTTTTTCCGATTGATTTAATTTCCAGGCAATGGCATGCTCCCTTCCGCCATTGCCTAATAAAAGAACATTATAAGTATCCATAAAAAATGTCAGACGGTTTCCGAGATTTTCAGAATCTCACTATAACTACCGGCTTTCAGGCTAGCTCCGCCGATCAAACCGCCATCCACATCTGGTTGGGATAAAAGTTCACCGGCATTATCAGGCTTCATGCTGCCGCCATATAATATTCGCACCTTGGCGCTTCTTGCTTCACCCCAATGGCCTTTGATTAGTTCACGGATAAAGTGATGCATTTCCTGTGCCTGTTCAGGGGTAGCTGTTTCACCTGTGCCTATGGCCCAAACCGGTTCATAAGCAATAACCAGGTTATCTGAAAGGTCTTCACCGAGATGTGATAATACGGCATCTACCTGCCGTCGAACTACATCCTCATGTATCCCCTCTTTCCTTTCCGAAAGTACTTCACCAACACATACAATCGCTTTGAGTCTGTCATCAATTACTTTTTTGGCTTTTCTGGCCACGAGCTCATCTGATTCATGAAAGTATTCCCTTCTTTCAGAGTGTCCAACTATCACATATTCACAGCCTGCGTCTTTCAGCATGGATGTACTGATTTCGCCGGTATAGGCACCATCATTTTCAGTGTGTACATTTTGTGCACCTACTTTAAATGGTGTTCCCTGAAAGGCTGCAGCTACTGCGGGTATGGAGATAAAAGGCGGACATAATAGTGCCTCGGATGTAAATGTCTGCCCTTTCCATAAGCCGGTTATTTCTTCTGCAAGTATTTTTGCTTCTCCGGGAGCTGCGTTCATTTTCCAGTTCCCTGCAATTAAAAAAGTTCTCATTTTGAGTGATTTATTCGGTTAGTGTTGCTATTTGTTGTAAGCCCTGAACTACATCGTCGTATTCATCACCGATGTATCTTCTGATTATAGTACCGTCGCTGTTTACAAGAAAGCGGGTTGGCACCCTGCTCAGGTTCAGTGTTTCTGCCAATTCCTCCACATCGAATGAATTGGGTTGTATGATATTCCAGAGTTTACTCTTCTCCTCAAAAAAAGCCTGTAACATTATATCAGTGCTTGCAAGAGGAACGGTAATAATTTCAAGGTCAAAGTTTCTGTATATCTGATAGATTGCCACTGTTCTGTCATATTGCTGTTGATACAAAAAATTGTCGAACCTTGTAATTTCCAATAAAAATGGTTTTCCTTTCAATTCTTTTGTACGGATGGTATCTCCCTCAGTAGTTATAAACGTAAGTTCGGGAAACGGATAACCGGGTGCAAGAAATTCAATATCATAACTGATATTTTCAGCCCATTGCAGAGCCAGCTCATTATCTGAAAATTCCTGTTTAAATTGATCGAGATACCGGTTTGCTTCGATGGTACGCGAACTGTCGTATAGCAGCTCAATACGTTCCATTTTAATTTCCATCCGGCTTGATGGATGTTCACTCCGGCTTTCAAGCTCATCAAAAAATGAAAGTGCCCTGCTTATACCGTACACTTCAGCATAGTACTCTGCCAGTACCTGCCTGGCGACAGCCGAAAAATTATTGTGATTCTCAAGGATCAGGTCAGCACGTTCAATCATTTTCTCATCATTCCAGCCCCATAGCAGTACCACCGAGTTTTCACCCGAGATTTTGCCGACATGAGTTTCGGGATATTCTTCGAATAATTCCCAGTAAATATCGCTCCACTTTTCAATTTCAATCTGAATACTGTCTTCGGCAAATGCTCCGGCATTTATAAAATTAGCCACCCTCGTAAAATTCCTTTCGATCCTGTTTAGGATAGTTAGCAGATCATTTTCATTTGATGTTATACTTGCCGTTTGATTCACATTTGGCAGGCTGGCGTCCAGCCTTATAGTGTCGCCATCGGCAAATACAATATTCAGGATTCCAAATGTATTTCTGTTTCTTGAGATGAGAACAGGATATATATCATTCTGTTCAAATTCAGCATCTGCTGAAAAGAAACCGGAACTGTCTGTTACTGCGAAGAAAAGTGTGTCGGTTTGCTGTGTACCGGTTGTTATTGTTGAAAGCAGCTGAATGCCACTGTAATCACCTGTAGGATCCAGCTGTGAGTCAACATTTATTGTGCCAGTGATATGTACAGAACGCTTAACTTCCGGGCTTTCCCGTTTACACGAAAAAAGAAACAGGACTGGAAAGATTAAGAATATCAGAATTTTATATTTCATAAATCTATTGTACTGAATTTCAATTATTCTGTACGATCGAGCTTCAGGGATACCATCTCTCTGACCAATTTTGGGTTGGCTTTTCCTTTGGATTGCTTCATAACCTGCCCAATAAAAAAGCCCATTAATGCAGTTTTGCCCTCACGGTAACGCTTTACTTCATCTGGATTGGATTCCATGACCTCCCGTATGATGGGTTCGAGGAATCCGGAGTCTGATACCTGTAACAGATTAAGCCTGCTTGCAAGATCATTCGGATCTTCATCACTTTCAATAAGTTCATTAAAAATGGTCTGCATGGCCGATGAGTTGATCTTATCTTCCAGTTTCAGGCGAATTAATCCTGAAAGTTGTTCAGGGGTAATAGTAAACTCGGATATGGTGATACTGCGTTCATTTAATACTCTGAGTACTTCGGTTAATATAACATTTGACAGTGCTTTTGGCTCATTTAACAGATGAAGTGCTGTTTCAAAGTAATCGGCCAGGTATCGGTTATCCGTAAGTATTTCCGCATCTTCCCGGCTCAGGCCTAATTCCGACACAAATCGCTGCAGGCGTTTATCCGGCAGTTCAGGAAGTTCGGTCCGTATATCATCAAGCAGGGAATTGGTAACAATTATGGGCGGAAGATCAGGTTCAGGGAAATAGCGGTAGTCATGCGCTTCCTCTTTCGACCTCATCTGCCTGGTTTCAAGCTTATTCGGGTCCCACAACAGAGTCTGTTGTACAACTTCGCCGCCATTCTCCACCAATTCGATCTGGCGTTCAATTTCAAATGTTATGGCCCTTTCCACATTACGAAAAGAGTTCATGTTTTTCAGTTCGGTTCGGGTGCCAAATTCTTTCTGCCCCCGGGGCCGGATGGATACATTGGCATCACACCGAAGGCTGCCTTCCTCCATATTACCGTCACAAACTTCAAGATATTGTACAATTTGCCTGATTTTCTTCAGGTATTCGTAAGCTTCGCGTGGAGTTCGGATATCCGGTTCTGAAACAATCTCGATTAGCGGAGTTCCCGCGCGGTTTAAATCCACAAGGGTATGATAGGGGTCCTGGTCATGAATGGATTTCCCTGCGTCTTCTTCCATGTGGATACGTGTAATGCCAATATCTTTTACATAGTCGTCTACTTCAATCTGAATGTTGCCATCATAACATATCGGTGTATCATATTGTGATATCTGGTAACCTTTCGGCAGATCGGGATAAAAATAATTTTTTCTTGCAAATATGGATTTCTCCGAGATTTTGCAGCCGGTAGCGAGCCCCATTCTGATTGTGTACCGTACCAGGTTTTCATTAAGAACAGGAAGGGTTCCCGGGTGACCCAAACACAGAGGTGTTACCTGTCTGTTTGGTGCTCCCCCGTATTCTGATGACACCGCTGCAAATGCTTTGCTTTTTGTCAGGAGTTGTGCATGTACCTCAAGGCCAATCACGGCCTCATACTTTTCATTAGAAATTGTCGACATTCGTTGGATTAGGGTTCAACAAGTTGTTCAGCATTCAAAGATAATAAAGAACAAAGAGAATATAATCACCAAAAATGAGGTAAACTTGATTCAGTTTTTAGAATTTATGTATCAAGCATGGAACAATGTCAACCCAACAAAGCCCGGCGGGGTGACCGATCCTGCGGCATAGCCATCACTATGTGATAGCCCCGGGTGAATGCCGATCATCGCGAAGCGATTCATCGCATGGAACCCGGGGACCAAAGACGCCCCCAAGCCCACCCCCGAGCGATGAATTTTTTTAAGCCAATAACAGAATCGAGGGGGTAATTTCTTGAATGCTGAGTATGGGTGAAGTTCACAGATCACATTACCAACATCCTGCCATAACCCCTCGATCCAGTTTGTCATTTTTCGTGTTGATGTCACTCAGGGCTTCCATGCTGGCGCCGCCTTATCCCCGGGTTGCGCTACGCTGCCATGTGGTGCATTTAACACCCCACTTGCCCCCCTTTTTAGGGGGGAATTTAGGCGCTCCACCCGGGGCTATCACATAGTGATGGCTATGCCATAAAATCGGCCGCCCCTACCGGGGCTTTTCTCTTCAGTGAATTGGGATTTATATAGTTGGTTCGTTTTAATGTTGTATAGTATCACTGTGCTTGCTGAATCAGGTCTTATTTCTGAGTGATTTTCGATCTGTTTGTGCTTCGTTGTGAAGCATTAGTACCTGTAAGCATATCAGGCTATATATGATGATCGATACGTGTAGGACTGAACGGGCAAGGATTGCGCCCGCTTCGGGGCTAGCCGGAGGCCATTGGCCTTGATCACAGGGCGCTGCCCTGTGTTGGTGGTTACGCCCCGGTTGGGGCTTGGGTAGATTTGACGTCAAAACGTTTCGATTCACAAAAATGATCCTAAGATGAAAGGTTCATCTTGAACCCGATGAATCAGGTCTTTACGGAGTGATTTTTGTATGGTTAATGCATAGATGTGCAGAAAAGTTGCGTACAAAGCAGTGATACAAAAAAACCAATAACCATTAAATACAAAAAAACTGTAAGGTTTTTCCTTTTCAGGGTTCATATTAGTGGAATCAGACGTTTTAACCAAGCCCTGAAAGGGCGCCATCACCAACACAGGGCAGCGCCCTGTGATA
>PWLN01000203.1 GCA_003559375.1 Balneolaceae bacterium
ACTTCATCAGAACAACCCGGATGATCAGGGATACCGTGAATTTTTAAGCCGATTATCTGAACCCATGATCGCGATGATTCCAAAAGGGAGCATCGGGCTGGACTATTGCAGCGGCCCAGGGCCAACCCTGCACAGGATGTTTGAAGAATCAGGGCACCATATGGAAATTTTTGACCCTTTCTTTGCGAACAATCCTGACGTACTGCAAAAGAGGTATGATTTTATCAGCTGCACAGAAACAGCAGAACATTTTTATGATCCGGCCGCAGAATTTCAGAAACTCTGGGCAATGTTAAAGCCGGGCGGCATCCTTGGAATAATGACTTTACTTTTGACCAAACCTGAAGCATTCCCGGACTGGCATTACTCGCGCGATGATACCCATGTGGCATTTTACAGGGGAGAAACCTTTCGGTGGCTTGCCTGCTTTCTCGGTGCAGAGCTGAACATTATTGGTAACCGGGTTATATTTATGGTAAAACCGAAACCATCACAATAATTATAAAAAATTTCTAATATTCACGGAGAATTGTATTTTCAACAATTTACTTAACTATACAAAATGAATTTGAAGCTGCCCACAAAGACCTGGAAAGCAGCATTTTATCTGCTCCTTTTAATTATTCCGGTCTTACACCCGGCATACATCCATTCTCAGCAACTTTCAGATCAGGCCATTTCCAAAATTAGTCAGCCCGATATCATTACAAATCATTTACAAATATACGGTGCTGTTCCTGTTATCATTAAAATGGATGTGCCCGCACTGAATGGTATACCGTTAAAAGCACAGGATAAATCGGTTGTGATGGAATCTATCAGGGAAGTCCGGAACCATATTTTATCACAGGCTGATATCGATGATTCACACAGATTCAAGTCTTTTGATACGGTTCCGCTACTCAGTTTGTTTGCGGATGCAGAAACCGTGGAGAAACTGGCATCTTCTTCTGATGTGCTTCAAATTTACCCCGACCGGTTATTCAAACCGGCACTGGGAGAATCAACAGAAATAATCGGGGCTAATATTGCATGGAACCATGGTTATACAGGTGAGGGTCAGGTTATCGTAATTCTGGATACGGGAGTGGATTCAGATCATCCTTTTCTTCATGATAAAGTAATTGCAGAAGCCTGTTTTTCTGCAACTTTTGAGTCTGTTGGCGCCACTTCATTCTGTCCGAGAAATAGTAATGATGATGGCTTTTATTTTTCCGATGCCTCAACTTCAGGAGATGATTGCAATATCGATAACCTGGATGTTGGCGAAATTGAACACAACGGTATTGAAGGATGTCCGCACGGCACAACTGTTGCCGGTGTTGCAGCTGGAAAAAATGGGGTTAACGGCATCAACGGTGTGGCACCAGACGCAGAAATCATTTCGATACAAATTTTCACATATTTTGATAATGATGCCCCTGCTTATTGTGGGAATAATAATCCCTGTATCAGGTCTTACGAGTCTGACCAAATCGCTGCGCTGGATTATGTAAATTCCAATTTAACTGATGATTATAACATTGCTTCTGTAAATTTCAGCATAGCCGGATTTTTATATGAAGAGGCTTGTAACGACTATCAGGATTTTCAGGAAAACCTGATGAAACCAATCATTGACAACCTCCGGAATAAAAAAATTCCCACCATTATTTCCTCAGGCAATAATGGTTCAGAAATTGCGATATCTGCTCCAGCATGCATTTCTACTGCCATCAGTACAGCGGCTACCGATAAAAATGACAATGTTTGGAGCGGATCAAATACATCTTCAACCCTTCTCGACCTTCTGGCCCCGGGTACGGGCGTACAGACATCAGAATATGGCGGCTCGTACCGGTCTGTTACAGGAACTTCATACGCTGCCCCTCACGTTGCAGGGGCCTGGGCATTGATGAAACAGGCGTATCCTGATACCGATGTTGAAGATATACTATCGATTTTGAAAAACACCGGTATACCCATCACAAGAGGAGGTTCAACCTTTCCCCGTATTCAGGTTGATGAAGCACTTTCTCAAAACTTTATTGCGGAAATTGCACCTGATGAACATCAACAAAATGAAGGCTGGCGATTACTCAGTTCACCCACACTCACTACATACAGTAATTTTCTATCCGGTATCTGGACACAAGGGCCTGCAAATTCTGCTTTTGAAAATGGTGATTTTTCCAATGTTTTACATTATAACGGAACGGACTACGTTTCTGTTCAAGATATGGATGAACTCACACAGGCAGGTCAGGGGATCGCGGTTTATGTGTATGCAGATGACGATTTCAATGGCACCCCGGATACCTGGCCCAAGGAGCTATCATTTCGCGGGCCGGAAGTATTTGGCAGTGTTGATGTCTCCGGTTTAATAAACCCGGGTACCAATATTTTTTCACTGCTTGGCAATCCATTCAATTCCACAATCAATTTCGATCATTTTGAAATCATTTCGGATATTGGCAATGTAGTTTATGTGTACGACCACTCCTGCGACAGTTTAAGTTCACCTGACACAGACGGCGGAACCGAAGGCGGCTGTTTCCGGGCCTGGAACGGCATTGCCGGCTCTCTTTCAGACGGCCTCATTGCCCCATACCATGGATTTTTTGTCCTTGCAACCGGCAGTAATCCGCAGCTTGTTATACCCGCAAGTGCGAAAAGTACAGAAAATGCCACGTTTTATAAGGATACAAATCCGGTTGCGGCATTGCAGATTGCCGCGCGTATGGACGGAAAATATTCTTCAGATACATGGTTCAGCTTTACTGACAGTGGCACCCTAACACATAACAATTATGATGCCCCAATGCTCTATCCTGTTGATTATAAACCCTTTTTAGCATTTTTTTCCGAGAAGAATGGTACCACTTATACTATTAAAAATCTTCCGGCAGCCTTGGATAAACCAATACGAATACCCATCGGCATACAGGCCTGGCAGCCTAATGGGAGCCATACAAATCCCGGTTATATACCTTTGGAAGGTTCTGTAGAACTAATATGGCCTACGATGGATAACATACCGGCTGAATGGTCACTCATTTTAGAGGATCATTATAAAGGGAATATCATTCAAATGGAGCGGCAGGCAGCTTACCGGTTTGAACACATCAACACCTCTTTCAAATTAGATGTAATGCCGTATGAGATGTCGATGAAGCAGCTTATGGCTGAATCTCCTGTTAACAACCGGTTTACTCTCCATATACATCCATACCAGACGATCGACCCATATTCTGATCAATTACCTGCTGCGATCACACTCAATCAAAACTACCCGAACCCGTTTAACCCGGTTACTGTAATTCGATATGAACTGCCGGAACCTTCGGATATTGCTATAGACGTATTTACCATAAATGGACAAAAAGTGGCTACCCTTTTTAATGGCACCCAAAATGCCGGCATTCACAATGTAACTTTTGATGCATCGTCACTTGCAAGCGGTGTTTATATGTACCGGCTTACGACACGTGATGTAATTCAAACCAGGCGAATGGTACTGATCAAATAAAAAATTTAACTGCTTGTACTTACTCAAATAAATTCTATCCGGCAACTGTCATTTGAAATAAAAAGTTTGAACAGATCTGCATATTTCAGTGTTCCAGACGCCAACAGTGTCTGAATCCCATTTGTTTTTTTTCACTTTTCACTTTTCATTTTTTTATCCATTACATTTGTGGCAGTGCCATCTACAATAACCGATCAACAAATTAAATCTGAACTGATATGCAGAATTTCTTAACCTACCGTGTAGCACGGCTGCTATATGCAATCCCTTTCGGGGTGTTTGGCATCATTCATTTCATGGCCGGTAGCAATCTGGCGGGAATGGTTCCGGAATTCATTCCTGGAGGCGTGGTATGGGTTTACATTACTGGAGCCGCATTTATGGGGGCCTGTGTTGCCATTGTAGCCCAGATCAGGGTGCCGCTTGCCTGTTATCTTCTTTCAGCCCTCTTACTGGTACTTGCCCTTACGGTGCATTTGCCGGGAGCTCTCTCTGAGAGCCCGAATGCCATTTCGAACCTTCTTAAAGATTTGTCACTCGCAGCAGGTTCGATATTTCTTGCTGCCCTTTATTCCGGTGAGCCGGAACCCGATTCTTCAACCACGTAACCAGGACAAAAATGGATGCCAATACCATTCGCGCCATTCAGGTGCCAATCAAACAAAAATATAGCGATGATCCCGTTTCTGCCATCATTACCCTGAAGGCTTCCGGAAAAATCGGTGAAAACCTCTCCTGTAAAGTAGATACAGGAAAAGCAATCGTGGAAGCGGGGCTGCACCCTGCAACCGGCGGTACAGGTTTGCAGGCATGCTCGGGCGATATGCTGCTCGAAGCACTCGCTGCCTGTGCAGGCGTAACATTAAACACAGTTGCCACAGCTATTGGCGTTGAACTTGAGGATGCCGTAATTACTGCTGAAGGTGATCTTGATTTTCGCGGCACACTTGGCGTATCGAAAGAAGCGCCTGTAGGTTTTAAAGAAATCAGGCTCCACTTTTCATTGAATACCAATTCAACCGCCGATCAGATCAACAGTTTATTAAAATTAACCGAACGGTACTGTGTGGTATATCAAACCCTGAAAAACGGGAATCAGGTAAAGGTTACACATTCTGTTTAACTTACAGGATGAGAAAAAACCAACCAATGCCGTCATGAGTACTGTAAAAGGCACCATAGCAGATCCTGTTCAACGAAAAATCTTCAAGGGTGAACTGCTGATAAAAAATGGTAAGATCGATAGAATATCTCAATTGACAGATGTACCCGATCAAACCATTCTGCCCGGGCTGATTGATTCACACATTCACATTGAAAGTTCCATGTTGGTCCCTTCTGAATTTGCCAGGCTGGCCGTTCGTCATGGAACGGTTGCAACGGTATCCGATCCACACGAAATAGCAAATGTATGCGGTATGGAAGGGGTGGAATATATGATTGAAAACGGTAAAAAGGTGCCGCTGAAATTTTACTTTGGCGCCCCATCCTGCGTTCCGGCAACACGCTTTGAAACAGCCGGCGCCGAACTTGATGTGGATGATATCAAAAAGCTGCTGCGGCGTACCGACATCCATTTTCTTGCCGAAATGATGAATTGGCCAGGTGTGTTGTACAACGATCCTATTGTTATGGCAAAAATAGATGCAGCAAAAAAAGCCGGAAAACCGGTTGATGGCCACGCTCCCGGCCTTAAAGGAGAAAAAGCCGCCAAATACTCATCTGCCGGAATATCAACTGATCACGAGTGCTTTACCAAAGCCGAAGCGATTGATAAACTGAATTGCGGGATGTTGATTGCCATTCGTGAAGGCAGCGCGGCAAAAAATTATAATGCACTGATTGAACTGCTGGGTGAATATCCCGAAAAAATTATGTTCTGTTCTGACGATAAACATCCTGACGACCTGCTGCGAGGACATATGGATGAAATCCTGAAACGGACTCTCTCTCTGGGGTACGACCTGTTTGATATCCTGCATGCACTATCGGTTTTACCGGTTCAGCACTACAGACTGGATGTGGGGCTGCTTCAGCCCGGCGATCCGGCCGATTTCATTATCGTGGACTCACCTGAAAATATGAAAGTGAAAGAGACATGGATAGATGGCATTCCGGTATTTCAAAATGGTGCTGTTAAGTTTCCTGAAATAAAAGCTCGCAGAATCAATCATTTTTTGACCAGAAGGGTAACTGCTGACGATTTCAGGCTTATGTCGGATAATGTCCGTCAACATATCATCGTAGCCAATGACGGCGAGCTTATTACTGGACGGGAAATGGCAACCCTCGAAATCAAAAACGGTGAAGTACTCGCCGACCCATCTCGTGATATCCTTAAAATTGCTGTGGTGAACCGGTATAAAAACCGGCCGCCTGCACTCGGTTTCATCAGGAATTTCGGTATTAAACAGGGAGCCATTGCTTCATCTGTGGGGCACGACTCACATAATATTATCGCCGTGGGCAGCAGTAATGAGCAGATATGCGCCGCAATAAACCTCATTATGGAAAACCGGGGCGGTATATCTGCTGTATATGGTGAACTGAAAGAAATTCTGGCTCTGCCGGTGGGTGGAATTATGAGTGACCTGCCCGGAAAAGAAGTTGCAGCCGGTTATGAACGGCTCAGCAGGCTGGCGGAAAAGTTAGGCAGCAAATTGCAAGCTCCCTACATGCTGATATCCTTCATGGCCCTGTTGGTAATTCCAAGCCTGAAAATGAGCGATAAAGGCCTTTTTGATGCAGAGAAATTCGAATTTGTGGAACAGTAGGCCGTAGCCCGGGTCGTGCCATAGGCATCCTTTCAGGGCTGACCCGGATAAGGAAAGCCTTGGAAAAAAGAAACTTTCTCCTATTCATTACAGATATTGGATACTGGAGACGGGAGATGGCAAACGATAGACGGCAGAGTGCAGAGGGCTAATAGCTGATAGCAAATTTCCAAACAACCAGATTAATACCAAAGGCTGAATTATGTCTGGAGCCTGAACACGACAGGAAGCTGGTATTGAACCTTCACCGGGCGGCCACGCTGCAGCCCCGGGCTAAACCGGGCGTTTCTCACAACTCTGAGAGCCTCTTCATCACAACCTCCACCTATACCTCTCAGGATTCTTGGGTTTTCAACCTCTCCGCGTTCATTTACGATAAATTGCACCACTACAAGCCCCTGAATTCCGGCACGCCTCGCCATTTCCGGATATCGAATTTGATGCTGTAATGCTGCCAGGCCGCCAATAAGCTCGGGCATTTGTTCAACTACGATAAAGAAACCTTCTTCAGGTTCTTCTTCAATCTCCTGAACTGGCCTTGGAGGCATCTGTAGTGGCGAGCCCAGGTCAAATTCTGCATCGATGAAGATTTCAATATCCTCAATTATTGTATGATCGGGTACCGGAACCGGTTGTGGGGGCCTTGGCGGAGGCGGAGGTATTTCTATCTGACGAGTCAGTACAATTTCTTCGATTTCAACCTCTTCCAGCTCTATGAGAACAATTTCAAATTCAGAAGTTGGATTGAATTGTATGCGTGCGGCCAGAATAAAGATCAAAAGGACAAGTATCAGCCCTAATTCATAATGAATGGCATAATAATTTCTTAAATCGTGTTGCGGTACTTTTCTTACGAACATTACTCCCTCCCCACCATAGAGAAACGATGGAATTTTTCTGGTTCTTAAACCTCATCATATCAAAGACCTTATTTATTAATATAACTGATAAAGACCAAAAATGGTGTTCTTTAATTGCAACAGATTTTTCCAGCAGTTTAATGTGTATTTCAGTGTAATCTGTGGCAAAACGTCCTGAAAGTGGTACATCTCACGCCATAATCACACATTATGAGTAAGGCAAAAATTTCTTTATACTTCTCCGTTTCCCAGAAAATGGATAAGCATTGGGTAATGATCGAATATAAGATCGGCAGTCTGTCCGTTTTGTATACTGCCATTCAGCCTGGTAAACCATGCCGTTTTCCAACCTGCATTTCTTCCCCCTAAAATGTCTGACGAATAAGAATCGCCTACATAAAGAATTGAATCCCGTTTTGATGCAGACTTTTCGGTTGCAATATCAAAAACCTTCGGATCAGGCTTCATCACTCCTATTTCTTCGGAAATAATCACATTTTCACCAAATCGGCCAAGATTCATAAATTCAACCTTCATCCGCTGAGTTTCCTGAAACCCGTTGGTGATAAACCCGACCGGAAATTTCTCTGCTATGAATTCAAGTGCTTCCTCAGCCCCATCCACCCATGACCAGTGTTCACGGTATTTCATCATATATGTTGACCCGATCTCAACACTCCGTTCAGAATCGATGCCCAGATTTATCATGG
>PWLN01000027.1 GCA_003559375.1 Balneolaceae bacterium
AAGGGTATTTTTGCATTTGAATTTTTTCTGACTACAGAAGGCGACGTACTCCTGAACGAGTCTGCACCACGTCCCCATAACTCCGGCCACTACACTATAGAAGGTTGCATAACATCACAATTTGAAAACCATATACGCGCAGTCTGTGGAATGCCACTAGGCAGTTCTTCTCTCATTCAACCGGCTGCAGTGATGATCAATCTACTGGGTACTCATAACCGTAACGCTGTTATAGAAAATACAGGAACTACACTCAATCAAATTAATGGCCACCTGCATAACTACGGCAAACTGTATAGTAAACCCGGACGAAAAATGGCACATTATACCTTGCTGGGTAATGATGTAGAAGCAGCTTATGAAAAGGCAAAACAATTGACTTCAGCAATTAAGATTTAAACATAATTGAGAACTGTTCTGATTATCCGCTTATGAATATTCAAAGAGCTTTCGACAACGGTGATTCGCTCCTATTTAAAAAACAATTTGAAACCGACGGATTTGTTGGCCCGGTAAAAATACTTCAGGCTGAAGAGGCGGAAAAAATTGCGTCAATGTTGTCGATAGCCCCTTCCCCGATCTGGCTAAAGGGAAACGCGGTATCGTCACGGGATTATTATGATATTGCTACTCATCCCTCAATACTGGACCGTGTAGCTGCTGTATTGGGAAACGACATTATGCTTTGGGGTGTGCAGATGGTAATCCGGAAGCCCGGAATTGTACATCCATGGCATTCAGATATGGAAACTGTTGGAGGCATTGGCCAAACCGTGTCTGTTTGGTTAGGCCTGGATAATGTAAACTACAACTCATCACTTCAACTAATCAGGTACTCCCACAAATTCGGGAAGTCTATCCAGGAGATGAGATATCAAACCAGCACATCCCGTTCTGATGTAAACCAGGGTCAGGTGTTGAAATGGGCCAAAGAAATGGACCCGAATTCGAAACTGCTAACATGTTCAATGAAGAACGGTGATGCAGTATTTTTTGATGGAAACCTGTGGCATGGAACAAACAATATCAATTTGATTGGAACCAGAAAAGCCCTGCTTATTCAATATGCCACACCCGATCGGCCAATTCAGGTGCCTGATTATAAAAATTTGAACTGGCCATTTCAGTTTCGGGACGACATACATCCGCCCTGTATTATGGTTAAAGGCACCGACAAATTTGGTGTCAATGAGATTGTTGAACCACCCTCTGCATCAAGTAACATAAAAAGTTGGGTAGTGCAGCTCAGTTTACCCTTACAAAACGATCCGGAAACAGGCTGGAAACCACACCAGATTCACGCGGGCAGTTCACCAACAATGGATAGATTAACATGCCATGCATCAGTATTAAACCCAGGGCATACGCCTCATCCGCCACACAGCCATATCGAAGAAGAAATATTGATTGTTCTTGAGGGTAAGGCAACGATACTGATCGGACAAGGTGAAGATCAGCAAGCAAAAAATTTGGAAAGGGGTGATTTTGTCTATTATCCAGGCGCACAGCTACATACCATACGGAATGATTCTGAGTCAAATATCACCTACCTGATGTTTAAATGGCGGAATAAGAAAGGCAAACAAGAGAATGGCCATCTTAAAACCCATATTTCTGATCCAGAAAACACTGATGTGCCCGGCAGGCAATATAAATCCGGAACATGGAATGTAAAGAAATTATTGGAAGGCCCAACACAACATTTGTCGAAATTACATTCACACATTAGTATTCTGAAGCCGGGTGGCGGTTATGAACCCCATTCAGATCCATACGATGTGGCGATCCTTCTTTTGAGTGGAACTGTTGAAACTATTGACCGCATAGTAAAACCAAATGGTGTGATATTCTATAAATCCGGAGAACCGCATGGAATCCGTAATATTGGTGATAAAGATGCTGTTTACCTTGTTTTTGAATTTCACGGCAGGAAAACCCCTGTAAATATAAAACGGCTGATTAAAAAAACCCGTTGGAAAATTTTGGGGTACACAAGCCGTATTCTGCCAGAACCACTTCGAAAAAAAATAAGAAGAGCTATCTATAAATCACACTGAATAGTTTGATACATTCAACTACTTGTTCAGGCAGTATTATTTGTTTATGGCATCAGTACGCAATTAAATATCTTGCATCTAATAAAGCGCTTTATCGGATAAAGCCATCTAATTCTATTCAGTTAAATTGAAAGTTGTCAAAACATGATGGCTGCTGGATCATGCAAATATCACTAAAAAGAACCCATCATCATGTTTACATCCAAATAACTAAAAGATGCAGATCTATGATTCACTAATTATTAAGTTTTCTTAATTACTCCTTGAATTACTCTTAATAATTATGCACTTTCGTCTCATAACATAAAGTGAACCTGTTTAGCTTTATAAGTAAAATATTGTCTGATTAATATTTTTATTGATTTTTTTAATGCATTGCCGGGCAATAATTTATACAAAAGAGAATGAATAATGCCTGATAAAACTGAAACATTGCAAAACAAAAAAGAGAAGTTCAATCTTTACCCGGAAAAATGTAGAATAACGATAGTAACAGAAGGCAAAGCTTTTTTTTCCTTTATATTAATCCTGATGTTATTTATTCCCGGCTGTTACCATTACAGGGTTATCGCCCCATATCCTGAACCGGCTACTGAATATGAAAAACGAACCGTACACTCCCTTTTCTGGGGATTAATGCAGCCAAGAGACATTTCTGCCGAAGATTGCCTCAGTAACGCACTCGATGAAGTACAAGTCACCCACAATTTGGGCTATTCAATTATTTCGGTAGCAACACTTGGTATATGGATGCCCATGGATGTTCGATGGCGATGCGCAAAAGAGCCGCTGATAGATGGTGAAATTTAAATCAGAAAAAAGTTATGGCCAGTGAACTGAAAGCACGAATTGTAAAGAAAAAGTCGAGAAACTGGTCGAACAAACATGAGAATTTCACCGTACGAATAGCCGGACTTTATGATGTATGGAATCCTGCAGCATCTTCAGGCCGGCAAATTGAAGCATATAATGCTACTACCAAAGCACTTCAGGGGTTGATCGGCAGGGCTTCTGAGAAAAGCGAACGGGTTCGGGCATTAGGCAGTGCGTGGTCGATTTCTGATGCTGCGGCAACTGATGGCATACTCATTAACACCAAACCACTGAACCGCCTTTTCCGTGTAAGCGGGCAAAGCGTCTCAGACCATTATACAGGTGATCCAAATAATCTATTCTTTGTACAGTGTGGAGTCTCCATTGGGGAATTAAATCGCTATCTGCGCCAACATGGAAAATCACTGAAAACTTCGGGAGCCAGCAACGGGCAAACCATTGCCGGGGCTTTATCCACAGGAACACATGGGTCAGCCATATATACCGGAGCTATACAGGATTTTGTGAAAGGCCTGCACCTTATCACAGGCCCGGATCGTCATGTGTGGTTGGAGCGATCTTCCGACCCGGTTACTTCTCCTGGGTTTGCAGGTCGCCTCGAAGCGGAGGAGATCCGGGATGATGACACGTTTAACGCTGCACTCGTCAGTTTCGGAAGTTTTGGGATCATTCACGGTGTACTCATTGAAGCCGAGGATCTTTTCCACCTGGAAGCAAGCCGTATCAAACTTCCATTTGATGAAAATCTCAAGCATGTAATCCAAACACTTCAATTTGATCACATTAATCTGCCTGAGCCTGTTGAAAACCCTTATCATTTTGAGGTAGTTATAAATCCACATGCAAAAGATGGACAGGCATTCAGTACAGTGATGTATAAAAAAACGTACCGGGAAGGTATTGAGGAGCGGCGTCGTTCATCAGGTGGATTTCAACCGGGTGACGATTTTCTTGGTGTAATCGGGACATTGCTGGATATTGCTCCTGAAGCCATTCCGGCAGCTGTGAACAAGCTTCTCGCCTCTCAATACAAGGAGTATAGAGGGCGAACCGGTACACTTGGAGATATTTTTTCAGCAACAGGCATCCGCGGTAAGGCAACTGGCACTGCAATGGGCGTGCCCCTGGAAGAAACCGGAAGGGCACTGGATGTAATTCTTGATGTTCAAAACCGTAGCAGAAATTTTCCCGGTGTTATTGCACTACGCTATGTCAAAAAATCGGATGCTTTGCTTGCATTTACCCGTTACTCCCCTACATGTATCATTGATCTGGATGCGGTAGATAATCGAACATCACACAATTTCTTCAGAGGTGTCTGGCGGGCTTTTGATGAGCAAAACATTCCCTACACATTGCACTGGGGAAAAGCTAATGATCTAACTCCGGAAAGCCTGCTAACCATGTATAAAGATGATCTGGATAAATGGCTGAATATTCGCCGCAGCCTTTTGGATGAAGAATATCGCGGCATATTTTCAAGCCCTTTTACTGACCGGTGCGGATTATCAGAATAAATCTGATTCAATCAAAAGAGATCTTTGAAACCAGGATTAAATCAATAATTCTAAAAAAACTTTATTGCCATGAACCGTCTCATTATCGACCTGCATGCCCATCCGCAACTTAAACCGGTAAACTCAAGTGAACAGGACCGGAAGTTAAAAGGAATCTGGAAAAAGTTTGAGGATTCTCCCAGTTGCGGTGAATTAAACAGATCGTTAAGGAATTCCCTTAACGATACAAAGAAAAAGTCACAAACCAATTTTGATCAGGCCTTAGCTGGAAATGTACGTGGTGTATTTTTGGCAATGGGACCGGTAGAAAGGGATTTCTTTAAACCTGACCCACGGCATTTCCTTTTAAAACTGGTATTAAAAAGAAGCCAGTATCGCAATCTTGCGGCGTGTATTTCAGGATTCGATATGAATAAGGTTGACAAAATTTTCAGGCGTATCGAAAATCGAACAGGAATTGACTATTTCAATGAAGAACTTCAGGACGAGTATGAATTCCTGACCGGGGAAGCGGCTAAAAGTCAAAGCCAGTCAAAAAATATGGTGATTGCAGGTGATTATGCAGAATTCCAGCAACATCTTGAAAATAACAACACCATGGCAACAGTCTTGACAATAGAAGGTGCCCATTCACTGGGCAATTATACCGATGATGCCGATTTCTCAAAAAAGATCCGCGAAGCAAACAATGATGTTCTTTATAACCGCCTTATGCCCGATTTTGAAAAAAACATTGGAACAATGAAAAAGTGGAACGGCGGCCGGCATACACCATTCTTTATCACAATTTGTCACCACTTCAGCAATCTTCTGGCAGGTCATGCAAAAAGTTTTTCCCCGCGTCAGGGATTATTTAAACCGGGAATGGATGACCTGCTCGATCAAAAAGCAGGAAAAAATGAGGGTTTTTCGCGACTTGGCCGGGATGTAACCGAACTTCTGCTCAGTAAAGAAAACGGGAGGCGTATTTTGATTGATGTGAAACATATGAGTGTTAAGGCCCGGCAGGAATTATTCCGGATGCTTGATGAGAAATACTGGTCGAAGGGAGAAGAGATGCCGGTAATATGCAGTCATGCAGCACTCAGCGGCTATCAAACCCTTGCAGAATCAGATCGCAGAGATACATACAGAAGATGGAGAAACCGTTACCTGAGCTTACAGTCTATCAATATGAGTGATGAGGAAGCAAGAATTATTGCAAACTCGAACGGGTTAGTGGGAATTGTGTTACATGGTGGACGTTTACCCGGTGGCCTTGCAAAGCAACAGATGGATAATGCGCCCGATCATGACAGGCTGAGAGATGAAAGTATTCGACTGATTATGAGTAATATTTTCCAGTTCGTGAGAGCTGCAGGAAATAAAAAAGCCTGGGATTGCCTGTGTATTGGTACGGATATGGACGGTGTGATTGTTCCGTTTAAAATTTACCCGAACTACACTCAACTACAGGATCTTTCCATTCATCTGTTCCAGTTTTTCAGCCGCCCTCTTGATCTGGATGGGATTGGTATGGATAAAGACAAGGTAAAAGAATATATGTACGGATATGACGCAGAAGAGCTAACGGAAAAAGTTCTGAGTAAAAATATTCTGAATTTTATGGAAAAATATTTTCATGATGGATATCTGAGTAAAAAAGTGGCTTTATAAACCTGTCATTTTATAATTCTGATAGAAACACATCTCATTTGTTAAGATGGTTTTTGTGCAGTTAAAAAAGTCCAGGCCTCTTCAAATGATGGGATAAATACGTTCTGAAGTACATACCCGGCAAAATGTTTCATCACCTCTGCAGTGAGAATTTCGATATACTCTGTTCGGGGCATTGAAAGCATTGGATCGTGCTCTTTTTCCCCGCAAACCTGCATGCTCAGCATTCCTCCGGCATTTAACGAATCGGAAATGGCTTTGATGACATCGCCAATATACTTTCTCCGGTCACTTTCCTCACGGATGGGATCCATGGTGAGGTCGTAGATAATTGCATCCAGCCTGTTTGCCCGGTGCAGGTAGGCAAATGCGTCACCAATAATAATTTCTGTATTGTGGTGTTCAAAAGCATTACCACAAAAATCGGAAAGATATTTTTTTGAAAGATCAACTACCTGCCCGTCAATATCCACCAAAGTTGCTTTTTTTAGCGGAAGGCCATTTCGTTCTGCAGATAAAAGTAATTCATACAAAACCCCGCCATCACCTCCACCCAAAATACAAACGTATTCAAGGTTTCCGTGTGAGAGCAAAGGAGAAACCATTGCTACATTATATGCATGATCACTTACCGATATCTGCAAATCCCCGTCAATCCACAATTGATCTCCATACACCGGGTGCTGAGCAATCTCTATACGCTGAAACTGACTTTTTACAGATTCGAGAACTTTTTTCGCCGGATCTTCGTCTATTACAGGGGTTGGAAAAATTCCAACAGTCTGATGCCTTTTTTTCATTATGGATAAAAAAAATGTTTTAAAAAAATACTTTTTTACTAAAAGTAATATAATCAACTTGAAAGAACATTTAACTTTTACACCTGGATAATTTAATCTGGCAGGTTTCCGGAACGGTTCTGTTTTTTCTGGAGCTGAAATATTGTTCGGGTATCGGGACTTACTTCACCATATATCCACAATATTACGCTCACCTCGATGAAAGCCAGGCTATATGTAAATATGATAAAACGAATCACAAGGGTAGTGTCCATAAAAAATGATGCCAATACCCCAAAGAAAACCAGAACACCACTGGTACGGCTAAGATGAGTGTGAAGAAAAAGTATTCTCCCGATTCTCATTTGAGAAATCAGCATGGAAAAGCCAAAAATGGTTAAACAGAAAATGATGTATGGGATATTTGGAGTAAGATATTCCGGGAAAAGGTAGATTAAAAACCACGCTGCTGAAATATAATAAGCCACATCAGCAACGGCATCGAGCATAGACCCAAATTCAGTAGTTTGATTCCACTTCCTCGCCAATATCCCGTCAAAGTAATCGGTAAACCCTAAAAAAATAAACCAGCTTATAAACCAAAACGGTGATTCGAAGTGAACCAGGATGAAGAGCAGGGGCACCCCCAACAATCGGGTAATAGAAAGAATATTGGGAATATTTACATATTCTCGGGGGATCATGGGCGATTATTCTATCGTGATAATGAAACGGCATGGTTAAATCTGAGTTAAAATAACTCTCCCGATGTATATATCCACTAAAATTTTTGCGAGTAACAAAAATTTTTCTAAAGTAATGATCTGATACTGGTAGCGGAATACAGGATTCATGATGGCTTTATGATGGCGCAAGCGTCTCCCGGTCAATAAAGTCACACCCTCCCATTTTACTTGATGG
>PWLN01000450.1 GCA_003559375.1 Balneolaceae bacterium
CGGCCGATCAGATGGGCCGAATTTGCACCTGTGATCTCACAGGCTCCCTGCGCACTGCTCACCGCATCCTTGCAGCCGGACAGCAGGAGGAGCACTCCTGCGAGAATTCCCATCCATATTTCTGTCTTCATGGGCTTTCTCCTAGTCTATCGGCATCCATGAAATACTCCAGCACAGAACAACGACGTTCGTTGAGAACGGCCGCCTCAGTTTTCCTAAAAAACCGACCTTTCCTAAAAAACCGACCAAAACCGACGATCTGTGCACATTCCAACCGCCCGCATTCCATTACAATTTCAGGCTTTTACGACCTGCTTAGCGCCACCAGGGTCAATCCTATGGATTGACTTCTTCGCTCCTCACATATTCAGTGCAAAATGAGCTCGAAAATCTTCCATCCAGAGCCTGTCCTTCCCAAGCCAATCTGTCCGTATGGATCAAAGTACCCTCTAAAAAATCTATCCACATGCTGATTAAGGTCTACCCCGCAGGTCACGAATGTATGCTCTGCGCAAACCCCGTAGAAATATTCGCCTGCCCCTCCTTCGTCCCATCTTCTCAATTTCGGATCGTATCGATCAAAGTAAAAGCCTGAAAAAATCGTTTTCGTGAGCTCGTCGACTTCTCTCTTTCCGGTCGCGACTGTCCCATATTCTCGACGCGGATCAATATTGTAATGCAATAGGTGGTCCAGAAAATAGGACCTGAACCTTTCGAAATCGTTAACTTCTCTAGAATGAACCATAGCCTCTATCACTTCGCGTGCCGACAACATCTTATCCCGAGCGTCATTTTCTTGGGGACGCTGTCTTTCCGCTGTTCCTTCCATTTCGCCCCGGCGAGTCTTGAAAATAGCCTCGCCCCGCCGATAGAAGTCATCCCAATCGGCATCTAAACCTGGTATCTCAGCTAGCTGATCATCTATCCAGATCTTTGTCTGGTAGTAGAGACTACCGGGATGGTCGCGATATCCATACCCAATCAGAAAAACCGAAAGTGCCATTCCATCACGACCCAATTCGTTTTGCGGGTCCAACGAAAGGATTTTGTAAAATACGTTAAACCCTTTGTGACCATCCTGAACGGTCATGGACCCATAGAGTTCTTCGCCCTTTGTCAGAATCTCCGATCGCTCCGCCTCGGCCTGCCGTCGGGCTTCCTCCTGCCGCTGCCGCTCCTGTTCTTCCAGACGTGCCTGTTCGGCGGCCAGCCTCGCGCGCTGTTCGGCGATCTGCGCGGCCAGGGCTTGCGCCTGCCGCTGTTCCTGGGGCAACGCCTCGCTCAGTTGCCGATAAAGATTCAAGGCACCCTCCGCCTGCTCCAACTGCCCGGTCGACAGCGCCTGCTCGACCAACCGGCGCTGCGTGGCCGCCACCCGCTCCTGGCCACTCTGCGCACCCGAATTCTCCGCATCGAGATCCAGCACCTCGCGGTACACCGACTGCGCGCGCAGCAAGTCGCCCGCACCTTCCAATGCCTGTGCCTGCGCCAGCAGATCGTCGATCCGCTCCTGTTGCCGGCGCGCTTCCCGCATCTGCCCAAGCCGATCCTCCAGACCCGCCAGCCGCTCACCTTCCTCGGGCAATGCCTCACTCAACTGGCGGTAACGCGCCAGCTCCACCTCCGCCTGCTCCATCTGCCCGGCGGACAACGCCTGCTCGACCAACCGGCGCTGCGTGGCCACCACCCGCTCCTGACCCGTCCGCGCACCGGCGTTCTCCGCATCGAGATCCAGCACCTCGCGGTACACCGACTGCGCGCGCAGCAATTCGCCCGCACCTTCCAATGCCTGTGCCTGCGCCAGCAGATCGTCGATCCGCTCCTGCTGCCGGCGCGCTTCCCGCATCTGCCCAAGCCGATCCTCCAGACCCGCCAGCCGCGCATCTTCCTCGGGCAACGCCTCACTCAACTGGCGATAACGCGCCAGCGCCCGCTCGGCAGCCTCGACCCGACCCGCGGCCAATGCCTGCTCCACCTCTTCCCGCTGGCTGCGCACCAAACGCACCTGCGCCGCGCTGGCCTCGGCATGCCCCGCCTCCAGATCCAGCACCTCCTGGTAGCGCGCATACGCCCGCAGGATGTCGCCCATGGCCTCCAACTGTCGGGCCTCGGCCAAACGTTCCGCAACGCCCAACTCACGCTGCTGCGCTGCACGGGCAACGTCGAAACGCTCCTCCAGACGCTCCAGCGTGTCCTCAAGCGCCAGCGACGCACGCAGCTCCCGCAACACCGCCAACTCCCGCGCCGCCGGCTCCAGTTGCCCGGCATCGAGGCGGTCGAGCACCCGGCCTTCCTGCATTCGCGCCAACTCGCGCAACGCCTGTTGCGCAGCCTCGTGCCCCGGCTCCCGTGCCAGCACCTCCCGGTAGCGCTGGTGGGCACCCGCCACATCACCGGCAGACGCCTGCCGGGCGGCAGCGCTCAGAAGCTCCTCCAGCGCCTGCGCCTCGGCCTGTTGCCGACGCAGATCTGCCAAACGCTGCTCCCGCTCGGCCACCTGCTCCGCCTCCGGACGCCCCTGCGCCAGCCGGCGATAGGTCGCCAGCGCCGCCTCGGCATCGGCCACCCGGCCCGCCTGCAACGCTGCATCGACCTCCGCCAGTTGCCGGGTCAACAACACCCGCTGCGCCTCCCGCGCACCCGCATGCCCCGAATCCAGCCGCAATACATCCTGGTAGCGGGCCAACGCCCCGACGGGATCGCCCGCACGCTCCAGAGCCCGCGCCTCGTCGAACCCACGGGCGATCCGCGCCTGCAAATCGGCCTCCTCCCGCTGCCCGGCTCGGGCATCCGCCAATGCCGCCTCGAGCGCGCCCAGGCCCGTCGCCCGCTCCGGCGCCAGTGCAGCCAGTTGCGCGTATTCGTCCAGCCGGCGCGCCGCAGCCTCGAGATCACCCCCCTCCAGCGCCGCGCGAACCGCCGACTCCTGCCCGGCAATCAACCCGTCCAGCCCGCGAACCGCCGCCCCATGCTCCGGGTCCAACAGCAACATCGCCGCATACGCCTCGGCGGCCGACACCACCGCGCCCTGCTCGGAAAAGCGCTGGGCACGCTCGGCGAGGCGCTCCAGCGCGACGCTGTCCCCGGTTTCCTCCGGCGGCGCAACCGCACTCGGCGGCGGTGCCTCCGACCGTGGTTCCACCGGCTCAGGACCGGTCGCACAGGCCGCCAGCAGACCCGCCCCCACAAACGCCACGAAAAAACCCCGAATTCCGGTCAACGACATGGATGTCCCCCTTGAAGCCGTTTCTTGTAGTGATTCCTGCACCTGCGGTCAGCCCCCGGAACGCCGTCCGGGCGCCCAACGCTACAGCGATAGCGGCAATTCGATGACCACCGCGTCCTGCCCGCCCTCAAGCGGGCGCGGCGGACCCGCATCCAACTGCCAGCCCTGGTGGTTGCTGATCTCGAGCAGACTGGCGTACTGGTAGTTGCCATCGCGGACGCTGCTGACCCGACCAATGGCCAGATTGAGCCAGTTCTGACCACCCAGCCCGTCGACACGGCGCGTGACGATGCGCACGGTATGCAGTCGGCCGGGTTCAAGGCCCGCGATCGGCAGGCCGGCAATCGGCCCGGTCACGCTGGCAACGTGCCGACCGTCGATGCTGATGTCCGAGACCAGCGGCAGGTTGGCATCCCGATTGCGCGCCGTTGCGAACAGCGCGAATTCGCCGGCCGCCGCCTGCGCATTGGCCGGCAGCACGTAATACGGCACCTCGATGGCGCGCCCTTCACGCGCGGACAGTCCCGCGGTGGCGAGCGTGAATTCGGGAACGAAACTGCGCCCCGATGCCGGCCCCGCCTTGATCAGCAGGTGGTTGTTCCCGGACAGGCCGGCGATGGGGTTCAGCGTGAACCGCAGGGAATTCGCGCCCAGGCGCAGGTGCGATTCGATGTTGACCATGCGCTGTCCGGTGAAGACGCCGACCGGTTGGCCGTTCACATCCACCGCCACGCTGTAGGGAACCGTTCCGGACTGCTGCGTGGTGCGCAGCACGAGCGCGTACTGGCCGGAAACCGGCGCACCGGATCCGGCCGCGCTGCGGCCGGCGGTGCCTGAAGCGACCGGATCGGGGGCAGCGGCAACCGCGGCAAAGTCGATGCGCTGAAACTTGTCGCGGTACACCGTCATTTCCTGGCCGGCCCGGGTACGCAACGCGATTTCCTCGGTGCGCAACCCGCCCTGAAAGCTGCCCTTGTCGCCGCGCAGCGTGACCTTGGCGATCACCCGCGCATCGCCCTCGAACTCGATGCTGGCAATGTCGTCCTGGGCGAAACTCAGCACGCCGTAGGACGTCTCCACGACGAACTCCGGCGTGGTGATCCGGGCGTGAAAGCGATCGGTGTTGCGCATGACCACGGCATCGCGCACCGGATGGCGCGCGCCTTCCCGCAATTCCTGGAAGCGGATCGTGGCCACCCGTTCCTTGCGCAGCGTCAGGCGGTTCCCCGCGGCCAGCTCAACGGGCAGCGTCTGCTCCATCAGGAATCCGCTGAATCGGTCGCCGCCGACGCCGACCATCGATTCGACATTCTGGCCTTCGCCGGTCATGCCCACCTCCGACAGCAGGTGCCGGGGCAGCGTCACCAACCCGTAAGCCGTGGTGACGCTCAGCGTGTCGACGAGAACTCGTCCGGTGAACACGTCACCATTCTTCATGCGCACGGTGTCGGGCTCGCTTGCACCGGAAACGCTGGACCCGCTCGCACCGGTCCCGGCGCGTGAATCGGCGACGATCGCCGGCGCGCTACCCGAAACCGACCCGGACGCCGGCGCGGCGCTTCCATGCTGCCGCGCCTGCTCCAGGCAACGCTCGTAATACGGACCCTGCCCGGGCAACGCCCCACGCGCGCAGTCGAGTGCCATATCGGCCTCGGGCGTGAAGGCCGGTTGCCCGGCACTGTGCAGCAGAGCACGCCCGAAGGTCTCCAATGGATTCGCCATCACCTGGCCCGAAGCCCCGCCGAGCAGCAGGGCCAGTACGGCTATTGCAGTCTTGCGCATCTTCTACCCCTATTTCTTCTGCTTCTCGCGCCACCCGGGCGATGCCTTCTGTGTTCCGCTCTCACGCTGGGCGACCCCTCATTCAGGTTCGACCGCCATCCGCTACTCTGAGCGACCAACGAGCCATTTCTTGGCCCAACCCTCGGTCATTTCACTCAGCCAACGTGTCGAATCAGTTGCCCCCGCGGACGGCCACCCGGGAGTGCGCGCTGCCCCTGCGATGTCATACCCGAAGGCTGCTGCGCGGCCAAAACTCATTCGCCGTCGTGAATGGAGTACCCGATATTTCGAGCCCCGCCATCGCGGCTTCCCGACCAGAGAAAAGCCTACAAAATCAATGTCCGCCCCGCACCAACCGAACCCTGTCGTTGGCGCTCTTGCTGTAGCCGCCGAAGCCAGTGCTGAAGGTAACTCCCCACGCGCCGCCGGAAAGGCCAACAGACGGCGAGGCCGACCAGAAGAAAAAGGACGCAGGTGTGTTAGGGAATACGTGCTGGTTGACGGCCGGATTCACTCTGCATTCCTCTACAATGCTGAGCAACTCGTTGATGTTGGGCAGACGCCACCCTGACACCGCCTCCGCGTGCTGCAGCGCGCCCTGCCAGGTCCAGGTGGTGGCGCTGCCGGTGCAACCGGTACCCGTCCACGACATGCCCTCGGTGCAACGTCGCCACTCCAGGCCGGTGGTTTCGTGGCGCACCACCGCCCCACCTTCCAAGGCCGTGAAGTCGCTGGATGGTGTGGTTTCCACGAGGTCCGAGACACACGCGTTCGCGGCCGACGGGATGTCGGCAGTGCCACTGGTGGCAAGCAAAGCGGCACCGATCGACAGAGTCCATCGGACGCTGGTTCGGATGGTCTTCATGTTGACTCTCCTGGGTTATCGGGTAACAAACCTTGTTGCGGATGTCCGGACCACTAGGCGAACCGCAGTAAACTGCGCTTCGGCCCCGCCGGGCACGAATCTTTCTTTACCAGAAACGGGTGGGCAATGACCCCGCGCCGAAGGTCACAGCGGAAACCTCGCAGCCTCGTCAGGGGTTCAAAAAGGGTCCCGGAAAAAGATGGGCAAGGCAGCGGGTCGAGTGCCGAGCTAAGCCATCGGCCTAGGCTCCAAACCTGATGGTCGTACAGCTCGAACCCACACCCGCTCTGCACTAGCCCCAGGAGCCTGGGCCATTTGCGAGCGAACCAGCGCCATCCTCTGGTGGCCGATGCCTGCTGGGTATCGATCAGATCGACGAGATGATCCAACAACTCCTGATCGTACCGCTGGGCATCGCGGGTACCCAGCTTGCGCCGCTGACATGCCTCGTAGGCCTGCCAGAGGCCTTGCAAGCTGAAGATACCTGCCGCTGCACTCTCCTCCGCGCACCAACCATACCCTGCTGTTGTTACTCCTACTGTTCCAGTTGTCGTTGCCATTGTTGAGCGTGACCTTCCACTAGTTGCCCTATTGTTCGGTGACCAAACGCTCCACATCCCACAGGTGGCCCCTGCTGATCCAACTCGGCCCGTTTGGCCAACCTGCGGATGTGCAAGAACTCGGCCCCGCGGATCGCTCCGGCGCGTGTGTGGTAGCTAGGGAAGCGGAGCACCGCCTCTCCCACCAGCACCAACAAGCGTTGTGCGTCCCGCCAGATCGGTGCCCTGTTCGCGCTCATACCGGTCAGGAAAACAGAACTCCAAAATCACTTCCCGCCGCGCACCAATCGGACCCTGTTGCCATCGCTCCCGTTGCTCCAGAAGCCGACGCCAGAGCTGAAGTCGACGCGCCACGCGTTGTCCGAAAGCCCCGCATACGGCGAGGCCGACCAGAAAAGAGACCCAGGGGTATTGGGTAAGAAACCAGTATCAACGGCCGGATTCGTACGCCCATGATGAACGATCGAGTGCAGTTCACCCCTGGTAGGCAACCGCCAATCCATTGCATCGCAAAGGCCCTGGGCATTGACCGCCTGCACGAAACCGTTGGTGTCGCAGACGCTACCCACGCAGTTGCCGCCGTTCTGCATGCCGGAGGCACCCATGTTGGGCCCGTCGGGTTGATACCAGGTGTAGGTGTTGTTGCGATCGCGCAAACCGCCGTCGGTGCTTTTCACCTCCCAGATCAAGCCGGTCACGTTGTCGCGGGAGCAGGCCCAATCGTTCGGGCCGCTGCCAAGCGTGGCGGAAGCCGGCAGCTCCGCACCGTTGTTGGAAATCTTCGTGTAATCAAACCCGGCGTCCCCGGTGCCCACTTTCGGTAGCGTACCCGCACGGGCGGCGGCGTCACGGCCAAACTCGCCGTCCTGCCCAGGGAAACTCGCTACTGGGCAGGTGATGAAGTTGGCGAGGCCATCGGTGCACCAGTCAATGCCGGTGTCGTTGAGGGGGTGTGTACCCGGCGACCCGACACCCTCTCCGGTCGGCGTCGCCGTAACCTCATCCGAGAGGATTCGCTCATTCCCAAATCGCCCCTCAAGCCGGAAGTAATAATCCTGGGCATTCGTCAATCCGGCGACTAGGTGCGGTGGTAGACCGATATCCAGATCGATGTGACGTCCGCCTTCCACATAGCAGTTGTCAATGCTGCTTACCGAAGTTTCGGATCGACAGAGGTTGTACTGGTCCGCGGGCAGTGCAGGCCAGTTCAGGGTAACGCTCCGGTCTCCCCCCTGCGCCTGCAGCGGGAGATTCTGAATCTGATCCACGGTCACCGAAAACGGCGCCACGCCC
>PWLN01000164.1 GCA_003559375.1 Balneolaceae bacterium
ATATGCTTAAGATCTTCTTCTGTATTGAAGTAGAGTGCTTTGTTTTCAGTAGTAACTTTGTTGTAGGAAACTCCGAAAGTGATAATTGGAAGTTCCAAATACATAGCTTCGACTAACGAAGGGTTCGTGCCACCTGCTGAGTGACCGTGAATGTATAGAATTGCATTTGAGCGAATCAGGTCAAGCTTTTGTTGATCATAAATAGGATCAAGAATCGTGATATTAGCAAAACTCTCATAGGTTTCTTTCAGGTTTCTGCCATAATCACTGTTGTTCCAATTGCCTACCATCACAAGTCTGTATTCCGGCATTTCTGAAAAAGCCTTAAGTACTACATGTACATTATTTTCCGGCTCAATACGGCAGACTTTAAAAGCGTAGGGATGTGCCATAAACGGATAATCAGAATGGCCCGCTTCATCATTTTTTGGTATAGTATGATCAGCACCATATTCTATAATTCGGCTTAATGTACCGTAACGTTGGGCAGTATAGTCCTGAATGGCTTCATTGTCAGAAATATCGATATGTGAGTATTTAACGGCCAGCCCCTCTGCCCAAAACAAATACCACTTGGCAAGCATATTCCATTTGTTGCGCTTCCATTCAATACCATCTATAGAAATAATGATCTTTTTATTGGTAAAGAGTTTCACGAAAGGCAGGAGCCACGCCCCTGATACACCCAGTACGAGCAAAACATCAGCAAAGAATAATGCATGAAGAATAGACCATGTATCATAGGGTATACTTTGTATTCCGTTGGCTTCAAGGGGAATGTAATGCAGCCTGGCATTTTTGTAGGAATCTTTACGTTCTTCTTTTTTGTATTTCTTGCCTGAGCAATAAACATGGATATCATACTGAATACCCATATGATCGATTAAATGTTCTGCCAGCGTTTCGAAGCCACCATAATTAGCGGGCACACCAACTGTTCCTATAATCGCTACTGATCTCTTTTTCATGGTTAAATTGAATTGTTTGAATTTTTGTGATTTTATATCTGAGAGGACAATCATAATGCCAAAAAATAAAAAGTAAAAAATATCAATATCTTAGAATTAAGTGAAAGAATGGATGATTCCAAATAATGGAATTCTTTTCTTAATTTTAGAATTGCACTCTATAGATTAATAGCCTTCAGAAAATTTGCATCCCCGAGCAACAGATACTGTTTACCCGATTCTACACAACTCCCAATATTCCTAAACTACGTTCAATAAAGGCTTTTTCACGAAATGCACTCAGCTTGATACCGGCATTTTCACTGAATTGAGCATACATTTTTGAATTGAGAAATAGCCGCTGTATTACTTTTTCCAATTCATCAGTTTCATGCGGATTAACATGAAAACCGTTAAATCCATCATCAACTACTTCTGTTATTCCGCCAACCGGAGGCACTATCGCAGGTACGCCAAAAGCCATCCCCTCTATGATTGTCAGGCCAAATGTTTCTACCCAGCCATCTGGATGTGATAAATTCATTATCAAATCAGCCCAGGTGTAATGGGGTATCACATCTCTCTGTGTTGGATAATACTCCAGATTTTCGGGCAGCTCAACTCCTTTGAAAAACTGTTCAATATCTTGTAATGGTGCATTAATAACCAATCTGAAACGATATTGTTTTAATTTTTTAGCGAGTATTACAAATTCATAGATACCTTTATAAACCTTAAGTGAACAAACCATGAGTATATTTTGTGGCATCGTTTTATCGCGTGGAGTACGTTGCGATATTTCCACAAATTTTTCCGGTATGGCATTATAAAGAATATGTGATCTGCATCCATTAACCGGTTCCTGCTTTGCCAGGTATTTCGAAACAAACACTACATCGTGTGCCGTAATTTTTACAATACCAAATAACATTTTTTTGAGTATTGCAGGTTTCATAGTTGTTTCATGAATATGATAGATTACCCGGCAGCCTTTTAATTTGCCAAGCAGTGCTGCTCCGAAAGGCAATACTGTATTCACGTAAATCACATCCTCTTTTTTTGCAATAAAAGAAAATCTAACCATCAGCAAAAACTGGCTCATAGCCAGCGCCCATAGCCGCAGTAATTTATTTTCATAAAATCGGTACCACACGTTTCTGCGTGTTATCCAGGCCGGCAAGCCGGATAAAAAGCCATCATTCTGAAAACTGCTGCAAATTTCTACGTCAATATTGTTTTCATCCCAGCCTTTTATTAGTTGGCTGAGCACTTTTGGGCTGCCACTGTAATCGTTCAATAAGTGAAACGCGAATATTTTCATGAAGCTATAGTCCTTTATAAATGTTGTTAAGTTGTTCGCCTCTTCTATCCCAGTGAAATTTATTTAAGAAATGTTCCCGGGCGGACTTTCTCATTGATATCAATTTTTCTTTGTCATGATATAAAGATGATATTGCTCTTGAAATATTACTAACTGTTGCTTCATAGCTTTCAACAGGTACAGTAATTCCACATTTTGGGTTTAAAAACTCACCGGGTCCTTCATTATCAAGTGCAACTACAGGAACCCCGAATGAAAGAGCTTCCGGAACAACCATGCCGGCTCCTTCGTGTGAAGGAAATATAAATAGAGAAGCCTTTCGAAATAGTTTCATTACATCGGATCGGTCAATCCAGCTGATAAAGGTAACCTGATCGGAAATATTTTCATCGGCAGCCATTTTTTTCAGGAGCGATTCTTCCGGACCGCTTCCAACAATGGTAAGTGTAACTTTCTTTTTTTGATTATCCGAAAGGCTGTGGAAAAAAGAAGCAAAAGACCGAATAGTCAGATCGAATCCCTTAAGGGGGACTAACCTGCCTACGGAAATCAATGAGAATGAATCAGAAGGGATGTTTTCATTCCAACCAAAGTCTTGTGTTGCAACTGATGGTGAGATAAAATGGTTTTTATCCTGTAATGAAATCACCTTTTTTACCGATGAATTCATTGCCCAGATAAAATCGGCTTTATGTACTGTTATTTTTAAGCTACCAGAAAAATTCCAAAATACTTTCTTTAATAGCCAGGTTAAACGGTCTAGAACCGTATATTTATCGGAATAGGGTTTAAGATACTGAGCTGGTATTTTCGGGTGATGCCCAACCGGCCCCCACACGAAAGGTTTTTTAAGCTTCCAGAGATAACTCGGTGTCCAATCGTTGTGAAAATTCAGATTATGGACAACATCAAATTCTATGCCACTATTACGGATAAATGAAACGACCATTCGCTGCCAAAACAAATAGTAAAGCATCGCACCTCTGCCACCCTTTTTCCAGAAACGCATCCAATATGGTGTATCGAAATAAAGAAAGGTTATATTTTCATATAACTCAGAAGGGTTTTCTTTAATATACTTTTCAATATGCGGACGATTGTTTTCTCTGGTAACTGCTATTACGTTGTTGAATCGCGCAATTTGCATTGTAAAATTCCATCCCATCCCATCTTCTGAACCCTTGTATGGATTAATAGCATAGGCTGTGGCTAAAATTGTTTTCATGTTTATTGTTCTCTATTTTTTAAAATTTTGGCCGGTACACCCCCTATAATACTATTAGCAGGGAATGATTTGGTAACTACTGATCCCGCTGCAAGGATGCACCCATCGCCTATATTAACCCCGTCTAAAATGGTGACTTTACTGCCAATCCAGCAGTTTTTTCCAATTATAATACCTTTTCTATTAACTCCCTGTAAGCGGATAGGAGTATCAATGTCTTCATAATTGTGATTCTCAGGGTGGCAGCTAAAATACTGTCCAACTATGCAATCATCACCGATTTCGAGCCCGCCGGCTACACCCAGGTAGGCATATTCACCAATACCAACATTGTTGCCAATCCGAATATACGTTCCAATCTGATTGAGAGAAGTAGATACAATCACTCTGCTGAAAGCACCCAAGCCAACATTATCTCCCAGTGTGATTCCCTCATTTCCAAGAGCGCTCAGAAAAACCTGATCGCCTAACTTTATGAATCGCCCAAACCTGATTTTTGAGAGGTTAAAGAAGGTTATCCGCTTTCCCATCATTGCCATTTTAGGATTTCGGAAATAGAAAAGCAGTTTCCACCCCCTTATTAAACTCCATATTTGCCCCCAAATAAAACTGTAAAGTGCAGCGCTATCGAGATTATCATCAAATCGAAAATCAGGATTTCTGAACCTTATAAATCGTTCAATCAGATTCTTCATGTTCAGGCGGCCTTTCCGGTTGTTGTTTTGATTATTTCACTTACCGTTTCTTCCAGAACTCTGTTTTCAATAGCTACATAGCGATGCGATGCTTTTTTTGAACGGGCGAGGGTTTTAAACAGATCCAGATACTTTTTTGTGAGAGATTTAATAGTATCCTTGTCTAATTCCTGTTTACGCGCCAGAATCGTATCGGCATCAGCATACAGGAAAAAGTTGAAATCGGGTTTTATCAAAAACATGTATCCGGTTTTAAGCAAACCTTTCGGCAGGCGTATATTGCTTCTTAAACTGTCATTTATAAAGTCGAAATAGTAGCGGTCGTAGAGCACAATATCACCGCGCAACACATGCCTTACGTAAACAGCAAATTGGCCGAACAAATAATCTGTATAATAATATGAGAATCTCAGCAGTGAGCTTAACGTACTATTGTTGGTGCCCTGCCGTGGCAGTGTATTTGCTGAATCCTGCTCAGCCCTGGCTTTACCTTTCGTCCACGCACTCAGAATTGGCAAAACAGAAGGCCTGTGGCGCAGTACAACAACTCTTCTACGCAATTTTTTCTCGTACTCATAGCGCATTCTCTCAATGATAGTTGACTTGCCTGCACCATCCACACCGCTGAATGTTACGATCATTCCTCTTTGGTTGAACAACGAGTATACTGTATCAAATAGATAGGATACTCTGTTCAGAATGCCGCTCAGCCCTCTGTTGGCTGGCTGTTCTTTAATGGCTTTCTTAAGGCTTTTTTGTGGGATGATTTGTTGACTGTGCGATGACTCAATAATTGAGTTTACAACTGAGTTATGCTCTGTATCCCGGCTAATATGATGCTCGTATTTTTGAGGAACCATGGCATTATTTAAACCATAGAATAATCCGAGGTAGGTTTTCAGATCACCGGGATGTATAGCTTTAACCCCATAGGTATTGGTTTGTGCTCGTTCGAGCACAGCTCCAATATTCATCATTTCCATATGCTTCCACTTGAGTTGCCATATAAGATCAAGGTTCAGTATTTCATTGTTGATTAAAATGATTTGAACCTGCGACATAAATGAGCTCTTGGTTTGTAACACTTTTTGTACAAGAGGATGTTTTTTAAGTCGGTTTACAAGCTCAATGCTGTCCTTTTTTTTCAAGCAAATATCAATATCTGAATAAGGACTGAGACTGTAAGGCGGTATTACCGGAAATTTCATTGTTGCATAGTCCCGTTCACGCAAATTGCTGAAGACATCTTCAATAAGTATGGCTCTGGCATCTTCAGGATGAGTGGAAATATCGCTGAGGGCTTCATTCCAGGTTTCCATCAGCCAATAGACCTGGTCGTGCCAGTTTTCCTGCCGTATATATATATCAAGATATCTGCAGATGTTAACAAACAGGTATAATTTCAGGTAATACTCCCATCTGGCTTCGGTTGTACTAAGATATGTATTTAACCAGGATGCAACATTTTTATGAAGTTCCTGGCGAATATCTTTCCAGGATTTTCGCTCAATCATTATTCCTTTCTGAATGATAAAATGAAACGCATCGAAACCAAGCGGATATGCCTCTTTTGCCATTTCCCAGTCATAAACAGCGAGTTGGTTTTGCTGAACAAACATATTCCAGGGAGTAAAATCGCCGTGGGCAAGTGCACTTAAAAAGCTTTCACTTCTTAATTCCTTTTCAAGTTTTTTGAGTTTTCTAATGAGATTTTCAGGAACTCGGGGGTCACTTTTCAGTTGAGCCAGTGCCAGACAGCGGGTACCCTCTTTGAGGCAGGTTGTTTTACCCGGGGTCTCTAACTTTGCTGTTTTCTGATAAATTTCGGCAAGAACCCGTTTATGCTGATCTGAAAATTCGTTGGATCGCTTACCCTGCCTCCCAATATCCTCTATTTCCAGTATTCTATTATTATGCATTTTAACCGAAGGTATTCTAAACGAATCAGGTGAAATTGAGGCGGCTTTATCAGATCCCGCTTTCTCACTCAGCACAATATCCGAAGCCAGGCTGGTAGCGGGAATTTTCAGAAAGAAGGAACCGGCATCTTTTTCTCCATAAAGAAGTATTTTATTATTTGGCCCCTTGGTGCCTGTAAATAAAGCCCAATGGGTATTTGTCAAATCTACCGGCAGTACCTGATAAGCTAGCTGTACACACGAGTCCCAGTTTTCTTTACGATAAACGATAGATTGAATCCCCAAAAGAAAAACTACTTTAGAAAGGAGTGCGAATAGGCGGGACCGCAATCCCTCTACGTGATAAAACTTAAGGAAAAGAGGCTTTTTCGCATGAGTCGGGAATATCCAGCGAGCAGAACCATCGGAGTTTTTTATAACATAGACATCTGATATCATGCTGGTATCAGTCGAATCTGTGTTATAATTGAATTTAGTTAGCAGGTTTTTCATCATCACGTTAATTTTAAATCTGGTCTTGTAATTTTTAGATGTAGTTTCTGTGCGGGTGTGATAATCGGATTCCTTTTAAAAGTGATATATAGAATAATGAGCTGATAAAAAAGGATTCCAAAATTTGACTCCCCAAATATTCCGAACTCCGTGAAAGAGTTGATCATAATGGGGATCATAATGCTAAGCAGCATCAGTTTCTTTTCGGGTTCCTCCCGGGCTATTCCCATAAAAGTAAATATCATTTGAAAGGTGACTATAACAAGCCCAACAAATCCCAAATTCATTAACACCTGAATAAATGTGTTGTGAGTCATCATACCGGGATAGCTGTTTCTCGATTGGAAATAGTCGTTGTAATCAATGCGCATAAAGCCAAAACCAAGCCATGGCTCTCTTGGTAACCCTTCATTAATAAGTCCTTGCCAGAAGGGTAGACGTCCGGTCATGCTTAACACTTCTTCAACACGATCAGCATCACCATCTTTAAGAATTACGGTGTGTACAAGTGGTGGAACTGCCAGGAGCATACCGCCAATAATTGCAAGCTTGAGGCGAGTGTTATTCGTTAGCATTATGTAGAAGAGAATAATAAAAACCGCTCCAATCAATGAGGAACGGGAGCCTGTTAGAAACAGGGCATAAAGAAGGACGACAATTTTGAAGATAGTAAGATATTTTTGATGATTACGTTTTACATCAAAAAGAAAACCGGCAACACCAACGCCGGCAAGCATACCCAGTTCGTTTGGATTCATAATAAAACCACCCAGCCTGGCTTCTGTACCGCCGTGTGTGTAACGTATAAACTCATCCGGATTAACCCACATGCCAACCAGAAAAATGAGAATAATGGCAAATATTGAATTTCCCAGTATGTTGTAAAGTTTGATATTGTGGCCTGGAAAGTACTCATCAAGCAGATAAAGACTTTTTATAAAGAAGAAACAAAAAACGAGCGTTTGGGACGTCATGAACCACTGCAGCGCGCTTACACCGAGATCTGATGTCCACAAAAAAGAAGCTAATCCTAACCCGAGGTAGGCCAGATATAACCCGATTGCAAGAGGGTTTTTAACTTTCAAAGAATCAACGGCGCC
>PWLN01000051.1 GCA_003559375.1 Balneolaceae bacterium
ATAACCTGAATAAGCGGCAAGAGGTCGAGAGTAACGGCCTCCTCTCCGGCCATGAATAACGCCGATAAATGAATCAGGATGGTTTGCTCTTTTTCAGTAAGATTTTGCCACTGTTCTCTGTCGGTTGAAAAATCGATATCTGAAGGATTCCATATACCCAGCTTCTTTGCTTTTTGAAATAACTGCATTGGGAAACTCTCAAAATTGAGTCCCTTTTTTGTTGTGACAAAACCAGTATGCTCTTTTCGTATAGACGCAGGTTCTTTGTATGATTCCTGAATATTTTCAACAGTTGATGAATCGGTATAAACCGGCGCGGTATTCAATAAAGCCTTTGCTGCTTTTCGATGCGTGGATAACATGACAAGGCTACCTTTTTCGATTTTTAACCGCCCTTTCATGATCATCATGGTTGGATCTTTTTTCTCTTCAATCATTCTTATCCATGACTTTTCATCGGCACTCAATATTAAGTCACAATGATCGGTGTCATCATGCTTCGCATATTTTAACTCAAGGCATTTGCCATATTGAAGATCAAGATATAAACCGAGTGCATGATTTGATTCCAATGATTCTGGGACAGGATCAATTTTTAGTATAATGGGTGCATTCCAGTCAGAACCATCTCTCTCATATAAAGCGCTTGTATTGATTGCCTCTTTCCATTCGTTAATCCAATCCTGGTGGAAATAATCTTTCTTTTCAGCAACATTCTTTTTTTTGAACCACATATATCAACACTTTGTTTAATTCTGAAATCATTCACTTTGTGAACCGAATAGTGAATGAATCATACGATTTAACAATTATAGAAAAAACAATATTTTTAGGATTCAGTAAAAGAATAGCGAAAAAATATAAAAGTAAATAAAAATCAATAGGATATGAAGGGATTATATCCCAAATATGATGTGATTGTGGTAGGGGCTGGGCACGCAGGAAGTGAAGCGGCCGCCTCAGCAGCCCGGATGGGTGCCAAAACCCTTCTGATTACCATGAATCTTGATGCGATTGCTAAAATGTCGTGTAATCCTGCTATGGGCGGTGTTGCAAAAGGTCAGCTCGTAAGGGAGATTGATGCACTTGGCGGGCTTAGCGGAATTGTAAGTGATCGAAGCGGTGTACAGTTCAGAATGCTGAATAAAAGCAAAGGACCGGCAATGTGGAGCCCGAGATGCCAGAGCGACCGGCTTCTCTACGCGAATATCATGAGAGAAGAGCTTGAAAAAATACCCAATCTCTTTTTTCGTCAGGATAATGTAGTGGATATACTGACAGATGAAAAAGGGTCAACCGTTACCGGTGTTGTTACCCAAACCGGTCAGACGTTTGAATCGAAAGCGGTTGTTTTAACCAGTGGAACATTTTTAAACGGTATCATCCATATTGGTGAATGCCAGTATGGGGGAGGGCGGTCCGGAGAACGTGCCTCAACCGGAATCTCAGCTTCGCTTGAAAAGCTTGGGTTTGAAATCGGAAGGCTCAAAACCGGTACCCCACCACGGCTTGACGGGCGTTCTATCGATTACTCAAAACTTGAAATTCAATATGGTGATGAGGACCCTGGGCCATTTTCATTCATCACAGACTATCTGCCTGATATAAGCGATCAGCTTACCTGCTGGATTGGTTACACCAATGATGAAGTTCATGACATGCTTCGAACCGGTTTCGACAGAAGCCCAATGTTTAATGGTAGAATTAAATCGGTTGGCCCAAGATATTGCCCCAGTATCGAGGATAAAATAAACCGGTTTGCTGATAAAGAACGCCATCAGTTATTCCTTGAGCCAGAAGGATGGAATACATACGAAATGTACCTGAATGGTTTTTCAACATCATTACCAGAAGATGTACAATATCATTCACTTAGGAAAATACCTGGGTTCGAGAAAGCGGTCATGTTACGTCCCGGATATGCGATAGAATACGATTATTTTCCACCATATCAGGTAAAAAGAAGTCTTGAGACAAAGAAAGTGAACGGACTATTCTTTGCCGGGCAGATTAATGGTACCACGGGTTATGAGGAAGCGGCTTGCCAGGGTTTGATGGCAGGTATTAATTCGGCACATTTTGTACAGGATAAAGAACCATTTGTACTAAAAAGGTCAGAAGCGTATATCGGTGTATTGATAGATGATCTGATTAATAAGGGCACTGAAGAACCCTATAGAATGTTCACATCCAGGGCAGAACACAGAATTTTGTTGAGACAGGATAATGCAGACCTTCGCTTAACAGAATTGGGTAAAAGAATTGGCCTTGTGGAAGAAAAGCGTTATACCCGATACAAAAAGAAAAAAGAAGAAATTGACAGGTTATATGATCTCATTAGTGAATATACAGTGCGGCCTGAAAAAATGGACCCAATGCTTGAAGCAAAAGAGACGGCTGCATTATCCCAGCCTGTAAAGGCCAAAACGTTAATACCAAGGCCGGAACTACATCTGCAGGATTTACTTGATGCTGATGATGAGTTACTCAAGGTGGTAAATGAGATCACGACTGATCGATATGTAATAGAGCAGGTAGAAATCCAGGTGAAGTACGATGGATACATTCAGCGTGAATTTGAGATGGTGGAGGAGTTAAACAGGCAGGAGAATACCCCAATACCTGATAAACTGGATTATCGTAAAATAAAGAGCCTGTCATCTGAAGGGGTAAGTAAGCTTGAAAAAATTAAGCCTGAGACTATAGGGCAGGCCTCACGCATCAGCGGGGTATCTGCCAGTGATGTAGCCGTACTGATGGTTTATCTGAAAGGTTAGGTGTTTCACGTGAAACATAAGATTGAAAAAACCAGGTTAGATCATTCCATCCTTCATCAATCAAGAAAGATCTATTTTGATAATGAAGAAAAACTTGAGAGATACATTGAATGTTTACTGGAATGGAATGAGAAAATCAACATGGTCAGTCGAACTGTTTCACGTGAAACACTCAGGGAGCATATTGTACATTCCCTGCTACCTATACCATTGAATTTACTCAGAAATCATACAGAATGGATCGATTCAGGAACTGGCGGCGGACTCCCGGGAATACCCCTTGGCATATGTAAAAATGAGTTGAGTTGGATATTGAATGACAATATCCGCAAAAAAATAAAAGCGGTTGATGATATTATTGATCGGTTAAATCTGGATAATTGCCGCACAATTGCTAAAAGTATTTCTCTCATAGATATAAAACCGGCTACCGGCATCGTTACCAAGCACGCTTTCAAAATCCCCGATTTATTTCGATTATTGGGCAAATCATCATGGAAAACCATCCTGATGTGGAAAGGTACTATCGACGCAGAAAAAGAAATTCTTGAAAGCAGGCAAAACTTCCACTATAAAATTTTTGAATTTGATTTCGGTAAAGAAGAGAATTTTTACGAAGGCAAGTGTCTTGTACTGATAAGGAAAACACCCCCCTAACAAGGAGGCAGGGGGGGTGTTAAACGGGATGAGTTGAGGCGAAGGGATTGGTTGCCGATGGCGAATATGTTTAAATCCCCCCGACCCCTTTAAAAAACTTATCATTACCCAAAACGGTCTGAATGTTGATAAGTACCTTGTTGGAAGGCAACCCATACTTCGGTCAGGTCTTGCAAGCGCCTCATTCCACGCCATACAGTTTTAATTCCTGGGTTGCCATCCCCTTTTCGGTTAAGAAACCCCCCAAGCATGGCGATCCATCGTACCACTTGGCCCAAACTGGGTACATCATCGGCATCGGCAAAACTTTTATGGTGATAACTATACAAGGCCCGCCACTCTTGCTCATGTAAGATCTGTTCACAACTCCCCTGTGGGTTTGCCCGGGATTCATAAACCAACCACATCAATCGATAAGCCACTAAACTATAGCAGGCCAATGCGTTTTGTAACCCCGACAGACTGCGTAATTGCAACTCTTCCACTCGACATCCACTTTTCAAGACAAAATGGAAACGCTCAATTAACCAGCGATGACTGTACCAGCGCACGCTCTGAAGGGCCTGTTCGTAGTCGGTTACCGGCACGCTGGTCAACAACTTCCAGCACAGCGGAGCAATTCCCTTGGGCGGGCAGGGTTCACTGACCAAAATCGCATACAGTTCCACCGGGCCCAGATGCTGTTTTGCTGCCGGTGGTTTCAATCGTACCGGTTGCCAGCGTAGTTCCACCTGCGCGCTGCGCGCAGGACGGTCATTGGCTTTTTGAAGCTCCACGCTGAACGTCCCGCCTGAGGGGCTCTCTGCCAGCTCACTCCACAAGCGACCTGCATCCACCAGGCTTCGATTGTGTGTGGCACGAATCAATAGTTCGGCACCTGGTTTACGATATGCCACAAATAACTCATATATATCCGCTTCCCGATCCGCAATATGTATGCGCCGGTCAACTTTATCCAATAATTGCTCAGCCACTTGCACTCCTTCCAACCAGCGATAACTCTCTTTATCTTGAATCGGGCGAGTGGAACGGGTGGCTTTGATTCCCATCTGCCCTAACGGGCGAACCCACACTCGCTGGCCTGCAAGCCCTAAAGGAACTCCCTGCCCACTCACGACAAATGTATTATGAGTCAACACGCCTTTACCACGCCCATGATCCAGATAACCCAACTCTTTGGCAGAGCTGCTGGGAAAGCTAATATTGGTGGTATCATGCAAAATCAACACCATTGGGTAGTCCATGGCACGCTGAGCCGTCGCACGGCCAATGGCCTGCAATAACTTCAGCGAATCCACCTTTGGTGAACTCCAAAATGAATACGTTGCCTTGGTATCGTACCACTGGCTCTGGGCTTGGGGGACACTGGCTGTCGGGTGCTCAGCCGCCGCCTGCACAATCTTACGAAAACGATCATTACGACGTTTATCACCCAAAGAAAGGAACTCAACTTCGGTTTGAATCCAGGATTTCATCGTTTTTTTGACAATGTAAAAGAAGTTATCCACATTTTTTGGATCAAAAAAATTTGGGTAATGATAAGTTTCCTAAAGGGGGGCGGGGGGATTTCAGGATAGTTGAAAAAATGGCCGCAGGTTTAGGGAAGGAGTTGTTTATACCATATGGCAAGGGGTGTATCCGTAAAGGTAAAATCGTCGATTCAAGCCGAAAAACAGCATTTTTCACAAATCTGCCATTGTTAGTAATGAATTTTCCCCAAATATGCGGGCACACACTATATGAGACTGTCACATACGGTTCTGTGAGAGGCTTAGGGGTGAAATTCCCCTTTGCCTACTCGGCGTCATTGTGCCTTCTCCTATAGGGATCGAGAGTGCCAAAAAAAGCAAGACTTTTTCTCCTGTACTATACTTAACTGGGTATAGGTGCCGGCATAGCAGGCCTTTTTTAATTGGGCAAATATTCCATTTAAATTTGCTTCATTTAAATAAATAACATTTATTGCCAGCAGTAAGGCGTATTATGTAAAAAACAAGCAGTTAAACGTGATTCATAAGGCAAGGGGAATACATGAAGATTAACGTTCATGCACATGTTTTTAATTTCCGATCCATTCTGACGAAGGAAACGATCCTGTTGCTTAAACATCGTCTTACCGGACTAAATATTCCCGCCCCGTTTCGTGATGTGATTCTATCTTATCTGCGTACACGCAGAAGAAGGAAAACAAGTGACCTGTCTCTTGATGACTTCTATCGTACCATTCGGGGGCTTGGCGCTTTTAACATCCTTGTTCCGCGACCCGTGCGTAATTTGTTCGATCATCATCTTGAAATCTCTTCCTCAATAGAAGGCGAGCAGATGTTAATGAGCCTTCTCGAATCAGCGCTGGTTGATCGTGGCAGCGTGTCGTCCTCATCGGTTATTAATATATTCGACTGGCTTCGAATCGGGCTGATGAAAAATATTAATGATGTTACCGATGACCTGATGACCCACATGGACGATGATGATGTTGCAGTACTTCTTCCTATGGATATCATTGACAGAAAAGCGGGCAAAAAGGAAAGGTCATTATTTTTAAAACAACTTGAGGATACAGAAAAACAGGCGCTTCGGTATCCCGGCAGAATGCTGCCCTTTGCAATGGTAAATCCGGTGCGAAACAACAGCTTTGAAATCTTTAAAAAATCAATAGACAGCGGAGCCTGCGTCGGGTTGAAATTGTACCCCTCACTTGGCTACAGTATTGAACATTCAACTGTTCAAAAAGCGCTAAAATATTGCAACGATCAATCGGTTCCTGTGCTTCTCCATGGAAACGACAAGGGATTCCGGAAAAGTAAAAAGGATGCAGCATTTTGTAATCCCAAATACTGGGTACCGGTGCTGGACGAATTGAAAAACCTGAAAGTATGTTTTGGCCATTTCGGCGGAGAAACGCAGGATGGAAAAGAGACCTGGACAAAAGCCATTATTCCGGATGATAGCTGGGCAATGGCCATCCTGAGGCTTATGGAAAATTACCCGGGTCGTGTTTTTGGTGATCTATCATTCCATACCGACCATTGGGAAGACGATACCAAAGGGGAAAATTATCTGAGTAATATCCAAACTGTTCTGAAAGACGACCGCTACAAAACCCAGGTTTTATGGGGCACTGACTTTCACCTGTTGCGGATGGCTTCCACAGACAGAGATTTCACTCAGAAATTTAATGAAATGCTCGGTGCAACAAATTTCAATCGTATTGCAAACGAAAATCCAGTCCATTTCCTGGGATTGCCTGCAACCGGTAAAAAAGAAGAAAAAAATATTTCGAGACATGTTGAATGGCTAATTGAAAACAAGGCAAGTACAGTGTATGGCACTCCTGCATCTTGGCTTATGGAACATGAACGGGTAGACCGGGAAGCATTCAATAGCTGGATTTTATCGGCATCCGGATCATGGAGCATAAATAACCTGGTTCACCGATCCCTCTTCCAGTTTTTCTGGACTCCACAGGATGTACCGGAATATCTCCATGCCGGCGCCAGGAGATCAATCAACAATCAATTTGCAACGGTAGAAGAAAAGTTTGAAGCGATCGGAATGCTGTCTCTTGCTGAACTGACCTACTTTTCGCACGGACCTTCGAGTCCGGTACTCGACAATCAAAAAATGAGAGGTTTTTGTAAAGACATTATGTTTTGGTTCAGAAGAAAGACCAATGCAGAACATATAGGACCACAGGATGACAATATTCTTTACTCGAAACTTCAACAAACAGCCGGACAATCTGATAAGAGGATTTCGGATATAGCCGGTATTGTCTCCGGATTTTTCCGGTTCCCTGTGATCTGAAATAACATAAATTAATGCACCGGAAAGTATTCATCGTCTTATATTTGTTCATTTGGTTTACGGTTGGAAGCGTTTATGGTAACGACGGAAGAAATGATGATCGGTTTTCCATTAAACCGGCAATTCCCTTTGTGACATCCGGCGATTTTTCCGACCTCACATTTGGATTTTCATGGGAAGCCGATGGTAATGGTCCTGCTTCTTTACTGAAAATTTCGGAGAAAGAACGTTCGGACTGGACATTTGACCACCGGTTTGTCTTTAAATCCGATGGGTCATTACTTTTTAATAATCAATTAAACAGAGATCCGGTCCGGCTCTTTATAGCGTATGACATTGGTCTCCAGGGAAGGCCGGTCTCAGGTATTGTTGATCCATTGATACTGGAACCACCGGATAGCCGTGAAACTTCCTCACTACCCTGGTGGGCAAATTA
>PWLN01000383.1 GCA_003559375.1 Balneolaceae bacterium
ACATTACTGTATTCATTTGTTGTTAATGCAATAATCGGAATGGAATTGTCTTTAAATTCATCCCTGATTCTGCTCGTAGTTTCAAATCCATCTATTCCACTTCCAAGGTTTATGTCCATCAAAATCAGATCATAATCATTTTTTTTGATTTCATTTAGCGCTTGCTCTCCCGTCTCCACACTATGCACTTCAAATTCATTTTTTAAAAAAATCGATACAAGTAATCTGATTTGAGCACTGTCATCAACATGCAGTAATCTTGGCTTTTTACTTACAGTTTTTTCTTGTGCTTTGTTTTCTCGAAACAGTGACAATCGCCTTCTGATTTTTGACCTGAAGCCATTTGATGGAGTCAGTTCATCAGGGTTCAAATATAACTCATAAGAAGAAGGCACATCTAATGAATGAGCAGCTGAACCATTCATGTAATTGTAAGTAAATGCTCTTGGGAACAGTACACAAGTTTTCATTTTTAATATTTATTTAGAATTACCACGTCTATGTATAGGATGCATAAACATTCGTTTTGTTACATTTTTTATGAAAAAAATTTTTCCCATCACAAATCATTATGTTTTTTGGTTATCGTTGGATTGCATTTTAAATTGAATATATACCTCTGTCATTTAAATATGGTCAACCGGTTATGTCAGAACTAAGAAAGGCTGCATTAAAATTTTTATCCAATCAAAATATTGCTGTGGTGGGAGTCTCAACAAAGGGGGATTCTGCAGCAAATTATATTTATAAAAAACTCAGAGAAAGTGGTTATCGTGTATATCCTGTAAATCCAAATGCCGATATAATTGAAGGCGACAAATGTTATAAAAACATCTCATTTCTGCCAGTTATAATGGATGGCGTTATTATTGCTACACACCCAGACGTTACACCAAAGATTATGAGAGAATGCGCTGAAAATAATATCAGGCAGGTATGGATACACCGTTCAATTGGCCAGGGAAGTTATCACCCTGCAGTTATTGAACTTGCTGAAGAACTCAAAATTGCCCTGATACCGGGGGGCTGTCCGTTAATGTTTCATGAACCAGTTGACTTCGGCCATAAATGCCTTAGATGGTTTCTTATGAGAAGTAAAAAGGAAAAAACTCCTGTTGGATTTCATTATTAATCTTCCATTCGTTTCAGCAATTCTGCAATGTTATTGGAACGATAAATTTGATACAGTGATTGATTTGCATTATATCGGCTTTTGAGGTTTATGCGAAGAAATATCATCTTATTTTCTATCCCGGCCATAGTACTGCTCTCAGTATGGACCTATTTCATGGCAACCGGGAATCTTTGGGTTCTGTTTTCAGAAAACTGGTTTATGACGGCTACTATGGCTTTTGGCTCTTTCATAGCCGGTGCCAGTTCAGAAGGCGGCGGAGCGATTGCCTATCCGGCAATGACGCTTCTTTTTAATATTGAGCCTGATATCGCCCGTAATTTCAGTTTTGCCATACAAAGTGTGGGTATGACATTTGCTGCGATATGGATTTTCATTTCCGGTATTAAAATCGAAAAGAATTACTTGCTTCTTGCAGGTGCCGGAGGATTATTGGGGATTATTGCTGGATCTTATTTCATCGTGCCCCTTGTAAAACCGGATTATGCCAAAATGATGTTTGTATCATTCTGGTTGAGTTTCGGAGTTGCTCTTGCAGTTGTAAATTTCATTAATAAGAGAAAAAGTATCCAGCACTTGCCTGAACTCTCAACCTATCAGAAAGCGGAACTTTTTACAGTCGGAATTTTCGGGGGATTCTTCAGCTCGGTATTGGGAAACGGCCTTGACATCTGCACATTTTCATATGTGGTAATGAAATACGGGCTTTCAGAAAAAATTGCAACGCCTACGTCAGTCATCCTTATGGCATCAAATGCGATCGTTGGTTTTATCATCCATCTCTTTTTTCTCAATACATTTCAGACAGAAGCCTTTAACTATTGGCTTGTCTGTATTCCTGTGGTAATTTTTGGTGCACCACTTGGAGCTTATACCATCACATTGATTGGCCGAAAGGCTATTGCCGGAATTCTCATTCTGATCATAATTGCACAATTCATCACTGCATTGTATGTAATTAGGCCGGGCCTTGACCTGATTCTTTTCTCTACTCTGATTTTCATATTAGGGATATTCATTTTCTTTGTTATTACAAAAAAGAAAAGTGCACCGTCAGGAGTTAATTAACTGCATCATCATTAGTGCAGCAATGGCAAGAATCAGGACTCCAAAACCTACCTGAACAGTGAGCTGTGAGACTGAGTGGCCAACTCTTACCCCTGCAAACCCGCCTGCAAAAGCACCTATTACAAGTGGTAAACCTGAACCAAAATCCACATAACCCAAAGTGTAAGGTGTAATACCATCTGGCTGCCCCGCAAGTAGTGCGAACTGCATCCAACCGGAAAATGAGATTAAAACAATTGCCATTGATGATATGCTAACAGCTTTAATAAGCCTCAATTTATAAATCAGGTTCATGATGGGAACAAGTACAATACCACCGCCAACACCAGCCAGTGCAGCAATAAAACCACCAATACCACCTGCTCCGGCAGCTTTGGGTATACTGATCGTTTTATTTGTAATTAATAGAGTTACATCTTTACTGCTTCGACGGAAAAACAAAATTGCTACAAAAACCAGTAACAATGAAAACACCAGTACAAAAACATCTTCTGTGTAGAATGGTGACAAAACAACTTGTTTCCCGATATATACCCCCACGCTTCCAAACACACCAACGATTACACCTTGCTTCCAATAAAAATTTTTTTCATTGCGTTGTTGTATAGAGCTGCTTATTGATGCAGTAAAGGTGCAGAATAAGGAGGTTGCTATAGCCCAGGTAGCCGGATTTTCCAATCCAACTGATGAAAATAATATAAAAAGGATAGGCGTAAATAATATCCCGCCACCAACACCAAATAATCCGGCAACAGTGCCAGCTGCTAAGCCACAAACAATCAGAATGAGAAAAATCATCAGATTAAAATTTCGCCTTGAAGATATGTAATTGCTTTACCACCGATTCCAACACGTTCTCCCATATCAGCACACTCTATATATCCACCGCGTGATGAGAGCTGGCTTGCCCTTAGAACCTTTTTCCCCAGCCGTTTCGACCAGAAAGGTATCAGCAAGGTATGTGCTGATCCGGTTACAGGATCTTCCGGTACACCAACTGATGGCGCAAAAAAACGGCTTACAAAATCAACATCTGGCTCAGCAGATTCAGCAGTTATGATTACACCTCTTACATCTATTCTTTTAAAAATTGAAAGATCAGGATTTATCTCTTTCACAGTTCGCTCATCATTCACCATTACGAGGAGATCTGTATTTAGCCCTGTATATAGTGGAATGGTGCCAATAGATTCCGGAAGTATTTTCGGCACAGGCACATGTTTTGGCGGCCTGGACGGAAAATTCATCCAATATGTCCTATCTTTTCTCTTAACCGTTAATCTCCCGCTGTTTGAATTGAAAATAATTTCCGGGCCTGTGTAACCAAGATGCTGATACAATATATGAGCTGCAGCCAAAGTAGCATGTCCGCATAAATCAACTTCTGTTTCAGGTGTAAACCACCTGATTTCATAAGATCCATCATCATTTTTTTTAAAAAAAGCCGTTTCAGACAGATTATTTTCAGCAGCAATTTGTTGCATTATTATCGGATTCAGCCATTCATCCAAGGGTATGACTGCAGCCGGATTTCCTTTAAAAAGACTATCCGTAAATGCATCTGCCTGAAATATTTTCATTTTCTCTTGAAGGTAATGATTCTGTATATCGGTATAAACGGTTTTTTCACTGAAGAGGCTTTACGGGTGTTTTTTTCGTATAAAGTTCACGACCTTTTAATAAATGAGCAGCAAACTTAACATATATCCACCCTCGGCCTTAATCAAAATAGGTTTCGATGCCATACTGCAGGCAACTTTGAAAAAGTGTTATACCCGTTATGGCTGGGAGTATATCGAAAGACTTTGGGCCTCTTCTGATATGAATATCGTTCAGGAAAGGATCTCGTGTACCTCAGAATGGATTACATTACTTGAAGAAAATTCAAATCATCCAATATCGATTGTCGAAGATATAAGGGATTTTGTCAGAGAAAGCAGAATTACTGGAAGTGCACTTCCGCTGGAAAGTTTCATATTGATACTGCAGAATGCACGTCTTGCCCGAATCATCATCCAATTTTTTTTAAACCAAGAAGATAAATACCCACATCTTGATCAGATCGTACAATACCTCGAAAACCTCAAACCCCTGGAAGTCTCCATTGAGAAGGTGATTACCGATAGAGGTGAATTACGCGATAATGCAAGTGCAGAACTAAAAAATATCCGGAATAGAATTAACAGGGAAAAAAACAGGCTCAGAGATACCATCCAGCGTGCATTGAAAAGAATTGTACAACAGGGCATGGCGTCTGATGAAGGTGCAACCATCCGAAACGGACGTATGGTAATACCGGTACAAGCTGAGTTTAAGAGAAAGGTGGAAGGTTTTATCCACGATGTATCCTCAAGCGGCCAAACTGTATATATCGAACCTATAGAGGCACTTCAAATTAATAATGAAATCCGTCAGCTCGAAGCATTAGAAAAACGTGAAATAGACCGCATTATTCGCGAGCTAACCTCCGTAGTTCGTAAACATGCAGATGCTCTGGTGAATAATACAGACCAGTTTGCATTACTTGATGCCATAAATGCAAGAGTGCAAATTGGCCTTGACATGCAAGGATGTGTTCCCAGAATATCTTCCGGAATGACCTTAGATCTGATTGATGCCCGTAATCCTAATCTGCTGCTTAAAAACCTGAACCCATCCAAAACAGAACCGGTGATTCCCCTAAATCTCAAGCTTCTCAATCATGAGCTTGGACTCATCATCACGGGACCAAATGCAGGTGGAAAGTCAGTAGCCATGAAAACAGTCGGGTTATTATGTTACATGCTGCAGTGCGGATATCCTATTCAGGTGAAGCCGGATTCGGAACTGCCAATCATAAACGGGATATTCGTAGACGTTGGAGATGACCAATCCATTGAAAATGATCTGAGTACATTTTCATCCCGCCTGCTTTTGATACGCAACACATTGGTTAAACTTCAGCCGGGATCATTGGTACTTATAGATGAAGCCGGAGCGGGAACTGATCCCGAAGAAGGCGGAGCTTTGTTTCAGGCTTTTGTAGAAGAGGTGATCAATCGCAACAGCCGGGTGATTGTAACCACTCATCATGGTTCACTAAAAGTATTTGCACACTCTCATCAGAATGTGGTAAATGGAGCCATGGAGTTTAATCAGGATAATCTTTCTCCAACCTATTATTTCAAAAAAGGAGTACCCGGAAGCAGCTATGCTTTTGAAATTGCAGAACGTATGAATCTGCCACAGACGATGATGCAGCACGCGAGAAATTTGCTCGGAGAAAAGCGTGACAGTATGGGAGAATTGCTTGTCGACCTTGAAAAAAAGATGCAACAGTCGGAAGACCTGATTTCAGACTATCATAAACGACTTGCTGAAATTGAGAAAAAAGAACTAATGATCGCCGATCAAACTTCCGGGATAGAAAAAAAACGAAAAACCATTTTGGAAAAAGCTTACCGTGATGCTGAAGATATTTTAAAATCGGCCAATCGCAGAATAGAAGAAGCTGTTGAAAAAGTTGTGACTGAAGGCCGCGATGACAGAGAAAAAATTCGTGAAGCCAGGAAAAGTATAGACGATACAAAGCTGCAAATTTATTCAGGTAAATCAGAACTTGAAAATGAGATCGAAGAGAAAATTGTTAGAAGCAAGGAAAAGCCGGCTGTTGGTGATTATGTTGTGATTGGAGATGGCAAAACTATGGGAGAACTTGTAGAAATATCCGGGAATCAGGCTACCGTTATTATGAATGGAATGCGCATAAAATCCAAATTGCACAAACTTATTAAAACTCATCCACCGAAAAAGAAGGAGAAATCATTTTACACCCGCAGTTATACCAGCTCAGGTGATCTTGATTTATCGGTAAAACCCAGCCTTGACCTCCGTGGATTGCGTGGTGATGATGCCATTCGGGAACTAACCATTTATCTCGATAAGGCAGTCTCACGCGGCCTGAAGTCAACAGAAATCATACACGGAAAAGGGGAAGGAATTCTTCAAAAATTGGTTCATGAATATCTTGGTGAAAGGAAAGAAGTTGAATCATTTGATATTGCCCCCTGGAAAAGCGGCGGAACAGGTTGCACTGTAGTTTATCTGAAATAATTTCTATATGAAACCAATCGTATTTCTGGCCATTTTGATCCTGTTAATGATTGGGTTTGATTGTATGCTGAATAATTGAATATTATTTACTTGCGAAAATAAGCAAGCATTGAACTAATCATATATAAACTCATTCAAAGTATTTTAACTTAAACACTATTAAAATATGAAGCGATTCATCTCAATTACTATTCTCAGTTTATTAATATTCGCCTGTTCATATCAAGAAACCAGATATCAATTTGATCTTCAGGGACACCGCGGAGCGCGGGGTTTATTGCCAGAAAATACAATACCCAGTTTTCTGATTGCTCTCGATCATGGCGTGGATACGATTGAATTTGACCTTGTAGTAACCAAAGACAGAGAACTTCTTATCTCTCATGAACCCTGGTTTCATCATCACATCAGCACTAAACCGGATGGCAGCCCGGTAACGCCGGACGAGCAAATGAATTATAATATATTTGAGATGACCTATGAAGAAACACAACTGTTCGATGTAGGTATGCGAGGCCATGAAAATTTTCCTGAACAGCAGCCCATGCAAGTTACCAAACCCCTAATGAGAGATGCGATCAGGGCAATTGAGGCCTATGCTGAACAACAGGGATTGCCACCGGTATTTTACAATATTGAAACCAAAAGCAATCCTGAGCATTATGGAATCATGTATCCTTATCCTGATGAGTATGCGAAATTATTGTATGACGAGCTGATGATCCTCCATCAGGAATTTGACCTTTTCGACCGCATCATCATACAGTCATTCGACCCTGCAACACTGATTGAATTCCGCCTTCTGAACGACAGGATTGCACAGGCCATTTTGGTATCACGAGATGATCCCATGCAGGCCTATCTCGACAGGCTTGGATACACACCTGAAATCTGGAGCCCGAACTATAATTTGGTTACACCTATTATGGTTGAAGAGGCACATAGCCGGGGTATGCTTGTTATACCATGGACAATCAATACAACGGAAGAAATGCGCCAACAGCTTGAAATGGGGGTGGATGGAATCATCACCGATTATCCTGACAGGGCAGCGGTTTTGCGTTAAGCTACTCAATCAAAATCGAAGTCTGTGGATGCGGAATCTGTAACCCGGCACGCTCTGAGATGGCGCAAGCGTCCCGCTTGTGCTACCGTGCGCGAGACTGTTCAGAAAAGTGTGTCAAAAAAGTTAAACTAACTTACAACCTAAAAATGACACTCTTTATTGAATACTAAAGGCACAAGCGGGACGCTTGCGCCATCTTTAATATTGCATCTCGCATCCCCCCAGCATCCAGCATCTAAATTTAAAAAAAATCAGATCCTAAAAAACATACCCCGCACCGAAGTAAATTCTGTAGCTCTCTTCTGA
>PWLN01000136.1 GCA_003559375.1 Balneolaceae bacterium
CGAATCCCTGCCACAGTTGCGAGGAAATCGTAGTTGGGGCTGGCGCTCCAGGCATGCGCGTCGCTTCTGCTGGGTTCGGGATGCTCGGGAAAGGTGGTCATGCCAAGGGCAAGAGCATCGTACCATGGGCCAAGGTGTTCCAGGTATTCATTGGCGAGTCCGGCCTTGTTCATGGCACGGGTGAGGTAATACCGGAAATAATAGGTAACCTGTACAAGGCCTTCTTCGATTAAAATCCGGTGCATCAGGTCAGCTTGTTCATTCTCCGGAATCAGTCCGGTCAAAACAGCCAGAATATTGGCATGCTGGCTGAAGCGGTTGTGCAAAGGGGTGTCTGCCATGAGCCGGCGATCACTGTTCCAACCGTGCACGGGTATGGATTCACGCAGTTTATCAATCAATTCCCGATAGCGGACCGCATCATGGGTTTCACCGTACGCTTCTGCGAGTTCCAGCGCGTATTCCAGAACATAGAGCATTTGAAGTGTTATGACGATGGAGTTGCCGTCATCGGATCCGGGTGGCGTTCCTCTATCAAAACCACGGGCAGCATCCACATAATTCCACCAGGGCTTGGGGCCCAGAATTCCCAGTTCTTCATCCAGATATCCTTCATACCAGCCGATCACACTTCGGATTCCCGGGAAAAACTGCCGCACGAAATCGTCATCTTTTCTGTGCATCCAGTAATCATGGATCATTGGGATCCAGAGAAGTGCATAAGGCGGAATGTACTGCGGGTGCCGCGACGGGTACCGGCTCATGGTGATGCCATCGGGCATGCGTGAATCGTTAAAGTGATGGATGGAATTACGCATGAGGCGGTCGTCACCGGAGACATAGAGCGAAATGAGTGCCTGAATACGTGTATCGCCAACATACTGAAGCTGTTCGTAGTAAGCGCAATCCCAGTACGATTCAAATGCGTTAAGCCGCGCGGTTCGCCAGCCTGCTTCCCAGATATCAGTGAGGCTGGCATCACTGCTATTAAAAAATGCATTCTCCTCAAACGGATAGCCTGTGAAGATGCCATACATATCGTGAATCGTGAGAGGATCATCACCTGTTTCGATCTCCATTTGTATATACCGGTAAGAACGAAGCCATAGTGTTTGGAAAGTGCGTTTTTCGCCACCATCAGGAATGAACAGATCATGGAACCCGAGTATATGTTTACCATCAATCTCATTGCGATTACCTTTTGATCTGTCATCATAACGGAGGGATTCTGCGTATATCAGCCTGATTTCAGCATTCTTTCCACCAGAAACGTTCAGTACCGGATATGCGTTTGTAATGTAGGTCTGATCGAGAAGCAATACAGCGCGTGAATTGGCGGAAACCTGTAGAGGTGATGATCCTTGCAGAAAGTCATCATCAACATCAATAGCTTCTGTTCTTCTTAGTGAAGGAATCCGTTCTTTTCGTTCTTCCATCAACGGGATATTCCTGGGTATCAGGCTCCAGCCGTAAAGGTTGCCATAGGGATTGGTTCCCCGTGGTGTGCCCGGTTCGTATAAACGAACATCACTCCAGGAAGAATCATCAAAATCAGCTTCTTTCCAACCCCAGGGATAGAATTCTGCTTTAAAACGCTCACCGTGAGGTGCTGCGTAGTAACCGTCAACTGTATGATACGAGACGGGTATGGGGCTATAACCCATATTTTGTTTCACTTTCCAGCCGGCACCGGTATTGAGCACAGATTCTGTTGTGGAGTTACCCTGCAGAATAAAGGCTGTTCGATAGGTGTGATGCTGCAGCGCATTAAATTCGCCAAAATTCCAAACGATTGCTGCAGCAGTATTGGTACCCGGAACAAGATATTCCGTTATATCAACGGTTTCGAACCGCCAGTTGTGATTATCACCCACGGCAGGGCCTATAACAACAGATTGGCCATTGATTAAGAGGCGATATCTTGTATCACCGGATACGTGGATAATAAAGGAATCGGGTAACTCTTCAAGATCAAAAGTGCGGCGGAAGTGGAATACACCATAGTCGGTATTGGATGCGGTTGGATGCATGATCCAACGTGCATTCCACTCTGAATGAAGCAACTGTGGATTGATCTCAGCATGATGCTGTGAAACAGTTAATGAATCGGTAAAAGGCGTACAAATAACAAAAAACAAAAACAGTATGATCGATTTACGCATGGCTGAAGTTGATTAATCCCGGTTTATCTTGGTAAGTTTTTAAATATAAATCATACGATCAGAGCTGAAAATCTGCCGCTTTGCGCTAAGCGCTAAGTGCATAGCCCAATTTCCATAATAAATAAAACAACATAAAACTGTTCACTTAAACGAGAAACTAAAACCCCATCGTCCATTGTCTATTGTGTATTATCCACATTCAAAAACAATTTAAAATCCGTTATTGTAATTATTATCATTTACCCATATTTTTAGGGTCTATCAAAAATTCAGATAATTGTAGGTTAAATCATGGCACGAAAAGACGATATTACCGGCAGATCCTCATTGAACGGGTTCCGGTCGTCGAAAGCGAATAATAAGACCAAACACCGCTTTCATCTCAATTTACAGAAAAGAAGATTTTATATCCCTGAAGAAGACCGCTGGGTCACACTGAAAGTATCGACTAAAACCCTGAGAACTATCAACAAGAAGGGTATTTATGCTGTGCTTAAAGATGCCAGTGAAAAGGGAACGTTATTAAAAGAGGTATAATCAATGGCAAAAGGCAATCGTGTACAGGTCATTCTTGAGTGTACGGAAAAACCAGGTAGTTCGAGATATGTAACAACCAAAAACCGTCGCACAACAACACAGCGGATGGAATTAAAGAAATATAATCCGGTTTTAAGAAAACACACCGTTCATAAAGAAATTAAATAATTAAGAACAATGGCTAAGAAACAGGTATTTGGTGAAGAAGCGAAGTCGTTGAAATTTTCGCACCGTAAAATGGCTAAAGTCATTATTTCGAACAAAAATGACAGAGGAAAGTACTCTTTTAGAGAGACAATGATGGATCAGGAAAGCGTGGCTGATTTTATACAAAAAAATAAATCCTGACACCCAGAAATCACAGTTTAAAAAAGGTTTCATCCTAAAAGATGAAACCTTTTTTTGTATCAGCTGAATTTTTTTGAGAATAACGAATAGAATATCTGACTTCAGGATTTCTTAACTTGGTTAAGATTAATTCTTTCTCTTTGTTGAGTTTATGAGTTCTATTCAGCAGCCGGAAACAGTTTTATTAAAAATTCCATCCGAATATGAGAGTTTAATCCAGTACTTTCTTTCTCAATTTCATGAAATAAAAATTATTACAGATACTTCTCATGAACATAAAAGAAAACATACTTGATGATTTAAAATCTGCAATGAAATCGAAAGATTCTGACAGGCTGATGGTGTTGCGTTCTTTAAAGTCTAAGATACTTGAAAGAGAAATCAGTGAACGGAAGGGTGGGGAATCAGTACTTACAGATGAACAAATCATCGAGGTATTGATGAAAGCCGCAAAACAACGTAAGGAATCTATTGAGCAGTTTGAAAGCGGCGGCAGGGTTGATCTTGCTGATAAGGAAAAAAAAGAACTCTCCATTATTGAAGAATATCTTCCCGAAATGATGAATGAAGATGAAATCCGCATTGCAGTTCGTAATCAGATCACTCAGATGGGTGCAAGCGGTATGGGCGATATGGGTAAAGTAATGGGTACCCTAATGGTTAAATTAAAAGGAAAAGCGGAAGGAAGCCTTATCAGTAAAATCGTTAAAGAAGAACTTTCATAAAACTATTTTCATGAACTTTCTTGATGCCATCATCATTTTGCCAATTGCCTATTTTGGCTACAGAGGGTTTATGAACGGATTTATTAAGGAATTCTTTGGTATTGCAGGTATCATCATTGCTGTATTTGTTGCTTTTCGTTACATGGGCCCGGTATCGGGATTTGTTACTCCATTCGTAGAAAATACAGATAATGCCACGATTGTAACCGGAATATTAATTTTTATACTGATACTGGCTGTTGTTCAGCTTGCCGCGCACTGGCTCGAAGAAATATTTGATTATATCCGCCTTAGTTCTATAAATAAATTGGCAGGTTTACTGTTTGGAGCTGCCAAATCAGCAATTGTTGTCAGTGCTGTTCTTCTGCTTATTTCAGGATTCAATATTCCACAGGAAAACACCAGATCAGAGTCTGCTACTTATCCCACAGTTATTTATCTTGCACCCATGGCGTATAACATGATTGCAATAATCTATCCCGGTACTGAAAATTTTGTAAATACTGTTGAAAAGTCGATCCGGGAAAATAATACATTACGAACCTTACCTATTTTTGACAAGAACGAACCAGATTCATGAGTTTTTCCCCTGTTGATGAACAGTTGGCCGTAATCAAACGCGGCACTGTTGAAATTGTACCCGAAGAAGAATTAATTGATAAACTTAAAAAATCGAAGGCTGAGAACAAGCCTCTGAGAATTAAGCTTGGAGTGGATCCAACCCGACCTGACCTGCACCTCGGGCACTCGGTAATCCTGCGAAAATTGCGTCAGTTTCAGGATCTTGGGCATGAAGCTATCCTGATTATCGGCGGGTTTACAGCTATGATCGGCGATCCCACAGGGCAGAATAAAACGCGTCCACCTTTAAGCACTCAAGAGGTAAATCATAATGCCGAAACCTATATCACACAGGCAAAAAAGATCCTTGATGAGCAAAAAACAACGATCGTGGATAATGTTGACTGGCTGGGATCAATGACTTTTATGGATGTCGTGAAATTATCATCAAAGCTAACCGTAGCAAGGATGATAGAGCGTGATGATTTTTCGAAGCGTTATCAAAACCAGGAACCAATATCACTTCATGAGTTCCTTTATCCCCTTGCACAGGGGCAGGATTCTGTATATCTGAAGTCGGATGTGGAGCTTGGCGGAACCGATCAAAAATTTAATCTTCTTGTGGGCCGTGAACTCCAGAAAAGTGATGGACAGGAGCCGCAGGTTTGCTTGCTGATGCCCTTGCTTGTGGGAACGGATGGCACAATGAAAATGAGTAAATCGTATGATAATTATATCGGTATTGATGAGCATGCGAATGAAATTTACGGTAAGTGTTTATCTATTCCTGATGAGCTTATCTATCCTTACTTTGAGTTGGTGACAGACGTATCAACGAATGAACTACCGGCTGTCAAAACAAAGATTGAAAATGATCCGCGTAATGCCAAGCACGATCTTGCATTTACAGTTACACGTATGTACCATGGCAAACAGGCGGCAATCGATGCCAAAAATCATTTTGAACAAACCATCATCAAAAAAAATATACCCGATGATGCTCCTGTAATAGCGTTTAAATCAGGAAAACCCTATCGTTTGATGGAAATCATTCTGGACGCAAAACTTTCCCCAAGCAATGGAGAAACGAAACGATTGATGAAACAGGGCGGAGTAACACTGAATGATGAAAAAGTATTTGATCCAAATTTTGAAATTACTTTCACAGAGCATGATGAACTGCATTTGAAAGTTGGAAAGCGAAAATTTGCCCGTTTAATATCCGAATGATACTGAAATTAACCCGTTCGTAAATAGCCAAAGGTAAATCAGATTAATTTTTCCGAAATTTGAAAGAATTAAAGATTTAACGTGATCTATTACATGATATCTTCTATATTTCGATAGATCTTATAAAAACGTTTTCATATGGGAACTCATTATTCCGGTACTGAATCAGAAACAAATACACTTAATGCTTTTATTGCATTAATGAGGGCTACTGAATCATTGAATAATCGGTTAAACCGCCACCTTGCAGATGCTGATTTAACCGTAAGCCAGTTCGGTACACTGGAAGTTTTACATCATCTCGGGCCGTTAAATCAGCGCACTATCGGGGAAAAGCTGCTGAAAAGCGGCGGTAATATCACAATGGTTATTGATAATCTCGAAAAAAATAACTTTGTAAAGCGTAAAAAAGACCCACATGACCGGAGGGCAGTCCTGATACACCTTACACCAAAAGGAAAGCAATTTATTGAGGAGTTTTTTCCAAAACATCTCGAAAAAATCAAGGAAGAGTTTAACGTATTAACCGAATCCGAGAAAATTAATCTCGCCAAGTTGTGCAAAAAACTCGGATTGCAGCGATAATTCATTACCATTTTCTATTCAGCAAAATAAGTTGAATTGCAATACCCTAAAGATATGGCTGACATTACGTTGTCGTTTTTACACAAATGCTGTCAAAATGAAATATAATTCATAAAATTTGTCAGACTGAAGCAGATTTTTTGCTTGTAATCTATCATAAACTGGTTCTGGCACACAGTTTGAATAATGATAGACTGAATTGTTTCTATACAATTCACATTCTTCATTTTTGTAATCTTATTAACCATTAATCATAAACTGTTAAGGAGGTTATAATCATGTTGACCAGAAGAGAAGAAACACCAACACTTATACGTCCGCGTTTCAATTCACCTTTCAGCCTTTCCACATGGCTGGATGACATCTTCACCGACGCATTCCACTGGACTGAAGGTTCATTTGTTCCGGAGCTGAATGTTTATGAAACACCAAAAATGTTTGAAGTAACCGTTGAGCTTCCGGGAATGAATAAAAATGATTTCGACATTAACCTGAACAATAATGTTCTGACCATAAGTGGTGAACGGCGTTCATATACCGACGGAGAAGAGAACGGGAGGAAGTATCACAGGGTGGAAAGCCGATTTGGCCGTTTCAGCCGCTCACTTCCCCTTCCAAATGTTATCGATGCCGATAAAATAAGTGCAACCTACGAAAACGGAGTACTTGCTATTTCCATACCTAAACTAAAGGAAAAAGCAGGCCGTAAAATAGATATCAGATAATATATTTCTATTATATGCAGAGCCGTCTGATTCAAACAGGCGGCTCTTATTTTTTTGGTTTGGAGCATTTCAGAAAACAGAAGTTCCACCACCTGAAGCGCCATTCTTTGTGTTTACGCAGTATAAATCCCTGTTCCGTTATTAAATCTTTTAATTCATCAAAACTTCTTGTATGAATATGCTCTTTTGACCATAGTTTGATAATGGCATTAACAAAGATAAAGAAACCTTTTCGGTTCCAATCTAGCAGGTAAAGCGTGCCCCCGGGTTTTAATATACTTAGCAGTTGTTCCAAAACAGCGGGCTGGTCTGTATAGTAGTGAAATGCATTCAGGCAGATAACAGTTGAAAAAGTATTCTCGTCAAAAGCGAGTTCTTCGGCAAAATAAGAAGTAAATCCCACATTCTTCGCATATCGCATGCGATACTTAGCTTCTTCAAGCATTTGCTTAGACGGATCATTCAGTACAAGGCGCTTTAGCGGACCGAAACGAAGCGCGATTTCTTCAGCAAGTATTCCTGTTCCGGCACTTAAATCTAAAATTTCATCATGATGGTTCAATTTTAAATGCCTCATCATTTCACGGTGGGTATGCCTCAGGTAGCTTCGGTAAGTTTTGTCGTACCTGTTGGCTAGCTTATCAAATTGACCGGCAGTTTGTTTTCTAAGCTCTTTAATAATAGCCTCCGGTTATTTCATATATACAAATTAAGATTTAATATTATAATTTACATCAAAACAAAATGAATTCCTGTACTTACTGCGACAATTTGATCAATTCTGTTGCGGCACGGGCAGGGTTCAGCTTACCGGCAAGCACTTCTCTTTCAAATCGGGCCAGTTTTTTTCTGATATTAGGGAGATTGTAAAAACGGGTTTTAAGTTCGTTCTCAATAGCATCGTGCAGCCAGTTCACCAGCTGTTGATTTCTGTTTTTTTGAAAAAAACCGCTCTTGTTTACTGTGTCATAATACGTTGTTATTGTTTCCCAGGCCTCATTAATTCCGTTATTATCTATTGATGATGCCGTTTGAACAGGCGTTTTCCAACCTGAGGGATGCGGGGGAAATAGTGACAATGCTTGTTGATAGTTATGCCTTGCCAGGCCGGCATTTTCGATGTTTTGGCCGTCTGACTTATGAATGATAATCATATCGGCTGTTTCCATAATGCCTCTTTTTATTCCCTGGAGCTCATCACCGGCGCCTGCCAGCATTAGCAAAAGAAAAAAATCGACCATATTTTTGACAGAAATTTCCGATTGTCCAACACCAACGGTTTCTACAAAGATTGTATCAAAACCAGCAGCTTCACATAACAGAATTACCTCCCTTGTTTTGCCAGCCACACCTCCCAGCATCCCCATAGCCGGGGTAGGCCGGATAAAGGCATTTTCATGTGCAGCCAATGTCTGCATACGGGTTTTATCTCCAAGTATACTACCTTTTGTAAGACTGCTGCTTGGGTCGATAGCCAGTACAGCTACTTTTTTCCCCCGATCAATCAGGTGCATACCGAATTTTTCAATGAAAGTACTTTTCCCAACGCCCGGTACTCCGGTTATCCCAATCCGTATTGAATTTCCGGTGTTACTGTAACATTTTTCGAGAATAGCATTGCCAAGTTCATGGAATTCTTTTTTCGAACTCTCAATAAGGGTAATGGCCTTTGCGAGCATTGCCCTGTTTCCTGTTAATATTCCATTTGCATATTCAGATACACTTTTCAGGTTTTCCTTTTTTAGATGATAACCGGGATTAACCGGCCCTGGAAATTCTGTATTTAAAGAATGATCAACTGGCATGATATTGCAGATTATTTCATATAAAGAACAAGGGGACAAAGATGTTTTCTATGAGGCCTGAATAATATATATCATCGATCCTTTGCGACTTTGTGGCCACGAAGGTATGTTGCCTAATGCCAATATATGAAAGGTGAAGTAGAATATATTATTTAACAGCCGGAAGTGTAATCACAAATTCGGTTCCACTACCGTGTTCACTGGTAAAATCAAGCGTTCCCCCGTGTGATTTAATGATGTCATAGGTCATTGAAAGTCCCAGTCCTGTTCCTTCACCGGCATCTTTGGTTGTGAAAAATGGTTCGAAAATCTTGTTTTTAATCTTTTCGGGTATGCCAGGGCCGTTGTCTCGGATACGAATAATAACCTGGCCATCACACAATTCGGTTTTAACAAAAAGCAGCACATTTTCCTTTATTCCCTCTTTTTTGAAATGATCGGCTGCTGCCTGAAAACCATTGTTGATAATATTTAAAAAAGCCCGGCTGATGTCTTGTGGTACCACCTCAATTCTACTAATTGCCGGATCAAAATCTTTATTAATAATTGCATTGAAATCCGGATCTTTAGCCCTGAGCCCGTGATAGGACAGATCAGTGTACTCGTCCAGCAGTTTGTTGATATCCGTAGGCATTTTTTCACCGCTTCTTCCACGCGAATGCAACAACATTCCATGAACTATACTGTCAGCCCTTTTCCCATGCTTATTAATAGTGGAAACATTCGCTTCTATATCATCGAGAACCTCTTCAAGAAAACTGCCATCGAGATCAATTTTATCCTCTTCTTTGAGACGGGATAGTTCTTCGCGCAGTTCTCCGATCAATTCCCGACTTACATCAGAAAAATTGTTTACAAAATTGAGCGGATTTTTTATTTCATGGGCAATGCCGGCAGTAAGCTGGCCCAGGCTCGCCATTTTTTCCTGCTGAATAAGCTGTTGCTGGGCGTTTTTCAGGTCTTCATGCGATTTTTTCAGATTATCGTAAGCTTCTGCCAGCTCGGAAGTGCGTACTTTAACTTCTTCCTCAAGCTCTTCTTTACGGGTTTCAATCAGCCGTTTATTTTCCTGTTCCTGTTTCAGCTTTTCATCGGCCAACCGCTGATTTTCGTCAAGTTTCCGGGAGAGCAGTTCATTTGTTCTTGCCACATCACGCGCCAGGTAAAATGAATATGACACAGGCACAAGGAGGGAGATTACAGACAGCCAAACAAGAGATGCGCGTTCAATATGGCCGGTTAACAGCATGGTAACCATTACAATGAAAGCAATGAGGTAAATTGCAAGACCAATCAGGATAATGTCAAGGTCTTTCATGCCATCTTTAATTCTTGCCTTTGTGAAGTGTATGACCACATAGATCATACTTATTGTCCAGTACATCAGAGCAAAATCGTTGACAAGAAATGCATTTAGAAATGTTAGAGACGCAAAGATGGTAGAAAAGACCGCGAATGTCCAAAATATCTTTCTGGATTTTTTCTTTGTGAGAGTGTGTGCAAACCAGACATTTATGAAACTACTGATTGAAAGACTGAGGCCGTTGAAAAAGAAAATGAGTGGAAGATCCTGTGGTAATTCCCAAATAGTGAAACTTAACACCAGGCCAATGGATCCCATTGATATCGATAGAAAAAGAAGGGCTGCTATTAAATTCTGTTTTTGTTTCGGATATAAAATAAACAGAAACAGAAGCAGCAAACCCAGAACCACTGAAGCTCCGGCTGATACCCCCTGTGCAATTAAATTCAATCCTCTTTCACCGGCACGATCCTCAAAATGTTGATGAATATCATCTTCAAAGCCAATATGAAAGTCGAGGCCGAGCACATCGTACCCTAATCCTTGTTCCCGAAGAGTATGATAAGAGTAGCGAATGGCAAGTAACTGCTGGCCAGATTCATCCCAATTAAAGGAAATTGGCATAAAATGACCTTTTGGAACCTCATCCATTATTGAAGTACCTATTTTACCCGCGGCGCCGACTTTAACTCCATTCAGGTAAATTTCAAGTGCACCATTTATTTTCCCGGTAATGGCGAACGATTTGTCGATAACCGCAGAGTCTATCCGGAATTCTTTGAAAAACCATACATTACCTTCCGCTATAAAACCATTTGGCTCAAAAACCGGCAATACATCGATCCGGTTCAGATAATCGGTCTCCCGCCATTCATGATGAATAAACTCATTCATAATAAAATCGGGATTAGCCCATAACGTATCATCGCCTGCTTTATAAAACCATGGTGATAATTGAGCTATTCTCAGTACTTCACCATTTTCAAAAACTTCCGGAGAAATTGAAATGTAAGATGGACCGGATGCTTCATCCTGTGCTGAAACAGAAACTGCCAGTATAACGAACAGTAATACTGACATCAGATATTTTGGTAGAACAATGATCGAAGCCTTCAAAACAGAAATCTTTTTATTAGGATACAACTTGCAATACACCACATAAAATAAATACACAATTTTTAGCAATTAGTTGGATAAAATTCTACACATCCTTTAAAAAGAGGAGGAGTATTTTTTTTGCTGCATCTGCAATAACCGTTCCCGGACCGAATATTGCAGCTACCCCTTTTTCATAGAGTAATGCATAATCCTTTTTGGGAATCACACCACCAACGATTACCATAATATCGTTTCTTCCCAGTTTTTTTAGTTCTTCGATTACGGCAGGTACCAGTGTTTTATGTCCTGCTGCAAGGCTTGATATACCAAGTATATGTACATCATTTTCAACTGCCTGTTTAACAGCTTCTTCAGGTGTCTGAAATAACGGGCCTATATCCACATCAAAGCCAAGGTCAGCAAAGCCTGTAGCAATTACTTTAGCGCCACGGTCATGGCCATCCTGGCCAATTTTTGCCACCATAATCCGGGGCCTTCGACCATCTTGTTCAGCAAACCGGTCGGCAAGATTCCGTACCTGCCTGAATATTTCATTCTGTTTCATTTCGGATGAATATATGCCTGAAATGGATTTAATAGTTGCACGATATCGCCCGAATACCTTCTCCATTGCATCGGATATTTCGCCAAGAGAGGCTCGATTTCGTGCCGCAACTACAGCCATTTCGAGTAAATTTCCATCTCCGGTTTCTGCGCAGCGGGTTATGGCATCCAGCGCATGTTGAACCGCACTTGAGTCCCTATCGGCTTTAAGCTTTTCAAGACGCATAAGTTGCGATTGCCGCACCCTTTCATTGTCAATCTCAAGAATATCAATTGGCTCTTCTTTTTCCAACCGGAATTTATTTACTCCGATTATGGCTTCAGCTCCACTGTCGATTCGCGCCTGTTTCCGCGCAGCGGCTTCTTCAATACGCATTTTGGGTATGCCGGTTTCTATGGCTTTGGCCATACCGCCAAGCTGTTCCACTTCGGTGATCAGCTTCCAGGCATTTTTTGTAAGGCGGTCTGTCAGGTATTCCAGATAGTAAGATCCTCCCCATGGGTCAATGGATTTTGTAATTCCGGTTTCCTCCTGAAGAATGAGTTGGGTGTTCCGGGCAATGCGTGCAGAAAAGTCGGTAGGCAGGGCTATCGCCTCATCCAGCGCATTGGTATGGAGCGATTGTGTATGGCCAAAAACTGCGGCCATTGCTTCAATACATGTACGTGCCACATTATTGAACGGATCCTGCTCTGTAAGGCTATACCCTGAGGTCTGGCAATGAGTTCGCAATGACATGGATTTTGGATTATTTGGCCCGAATGATTCTATCAGTTTCGCCCAAAGAAGCCTCCCTGCACGGAGCTTGGCAATTTCCATAAAATGATTCATCCCAACTGCCCAGAAAAATGAAATCCGCGGAGCAAAATTATCAATGTCCAATCCGGTTTTTATACCCTGCCGCACATACTCAAGTCCATCGGCAAGGGTATATGCGAGTTCAATATCAGCTGTGGCACCAGCTTCGTGCATATGATAACCGCTAACACTGATAGAATTAAAACGAGGCATCATTTTTGATGTGTACTCAAATATATCCCCGATGATATGCATTGATGGCTCGGGCGGATAGATGTATGTGTTCCGAACCATGAATTCCTTAAGTATGTCGTTTTGGATGGTTCCGCTGAGTTTATCGGGTTTTACTCCCTGTTCTTCAGCCACTACGATGAAAAATGCCATAACCGGAATTACAGCCCCGTTCATGGTCATGGATACCGAAATCTGGTCAAGCGGAATTCTGTCAAACAGAATTTTCATATCCAGAACAGAGTCGATAGCCACACCAGCTTTACCTACATCACCGGTAACGCGGGTGTGATCGGAATCATAACCCCGGTGGGTTGGGAGATCGAATGCCACAGACAGTCCTTTTTGTCCTGCAGCCAGGTTTCGCCTGTAAAAAGCATTGGATTCCTCAGCAGTGGAAAAACCGGCGTATTGCCTGATTGTCCATGGCCTTACAGTATACATGGTAGCATAAGGGCCGCGAAGAAAGGGAGGAATTCCGGCGGAAAATCGAAGATGTTCAACACCATCCAGATCTATTTTTTGAAATCTTTCCTTAACCGGTATGTTTTCCGGACTGTGCCAGGTTTCCTGATGTTCTGCAGATTGTAGATCAGGCATTTGCCTGTCACGATCAAAATTGATTTTTGAAAAATCAGGCCTGCCCATCTCTCCTCTTTTCAAAAAGTGAATCCTGAATATTTTGCAAGAAATGGGGCAGATTCATTCCTGAAAAAATGAATTCGTTAATACCCATTTTCCTGAACAGATCTTCTTTTTCCGAAGGCTTGCCAGCCAGAATCAGAATTCCCTTGCCTGAAAGCAACCTGCAGAATTGTTCCGAGTAACGTTCATACTCTTCATCAGAACTGCATAGAACAAAGATGTCGGCATCAGAATTATTTCTGTTCGTTGTGTCAAGAGCAGCAAGGTCACCACCGGTTGTAATAACTTCAAATCCTGCACATCCAAACACATTTTGCGAAAATGTTGCCCTGGCCTCACTCCATTTTGCATTTCCGATGGTCATCAGCCGTACCAGCGGAATTCGATTCGATTGGCCGGCCCATTTATCCGTTCTGAGCCTGATTTGTTCAAATGGTTTAGCTGCCCGGAAATCTTTTATTGCTAATGCTGAGTGTTTATCATGACTGTAGAACTTCGCAGCAAGGCTGTCGAAGCCACCTTCCGGGAAACTTATTCCTATTTCAGAGTACGTATTATTCACTTTAGCACTGATTTTCTCACCGGGATTCGGAAACCGGTTTGTTCCGATCATTATGCGATGGCCTTCAGCATAGTCCCTCTCTTTTTTTTCTCTTGCATCCGAAATGTCATCCCTGATAAAACCACTCTTCAGTGACTTCAAAAAACCACCCTTGCATTCAATTTTTCTGAAATATTCCCAGGATTCCCTGGCAACGGTATCTGTCAGCATTTCGATATAATATGAACCAGAAGACGGATCATCAGTTTTGTTGAAGTGTGCCTCTTCCCTTAGGATATGCTGAACATTTCTGGATATACGTTGGGAAAAGTTCTCCGGCGCACCGGTATTGTTTTGAAACGGATGTACCATAAGGATATCAGCGCCGCCAGTTGCTGCACTTGTTGCTTCAGTTACACTTCGTAACAGATTATTATAAGAATCCAAATTCGTTTTATTGGTTTTTCCTGTTTCTGCAAATATTCTCAGCGGCTTAGAATTTTCGATTCCGAATGCCTGCAACAATTTTGGCCAAAGTAACCGAATTGCCCGATATTTGGCGATTTCCGGGAAAAAGAGCGGTCCGGTTGCGAACCTTATAAACATCATATCTGCAATGTTTTGTTTTGTGCGATTATCAGCGATGGCCAGATATTCACTGGCAATGGCAAGTGTTATTCCCGCTTCCTGAATTATTGTTGCCCCGGCATTGTGATAAAAAGCCCCATCGGCACATAGAAGATTCTTACTGCGATATTCTGTCAGTCTTTCGATGGTGTTCTTAATATCGGATTCATCAATAGATATGTACCCGGTTTTAGCAGCTTCTGTAAGCGGATCATAAACAGCAGTATATTGGATTGCTTTTTCCTCCAGTTTACGAAGCAGTTCAATTTTTAATGGTAATGCCATTCCGAAATCAAATATCAATTCCATTGCCGGGGCAATTCCATCAGTAAGCTTATCCATGTCGGCTTGTGTCAAGATAGAAACTCCGGAAATGATAAACTTTGACTGATCCGAACCGGTTGTAATGCGGGATTGTAACAGACAAGCTTCAACCCCACCTTCAGAAGCTTGTTTAATGGCTTGATTAGCTTGTTCCGGAGAGCCTTCAACAATGAGTTCGCAGCATTTCCAATTTCTTGTATATATGGATGGTATAACCGGAGGAGGATCTGTGAAATCTTCAACAGTAAAAAACGGAGATATTGAAAAACCCTCCCTGGTATGCCAGATCAATTTATCCCTGAACTCTGTGCTGTCCAGTTCACGCTGAATAAGCTCTTCCCACTCAGTTTTGGTAACGGGTGAAAACTCTGAAAACAGCTTTTCCTTCTGATTAGTTGACATGCCAGTATTCCATAATTAGAACTTTATTAATTTCTGCAAAACATAAACATAAAATAGGAATGCATAGGTACTTTCCCTAACTAATCAAGATATGATACTGCGGAAAAGCGCTTACAAATTGCTATCTTAGCACTTGAAAACTATTCAAAAATAACCTGATTTACTTATGTCTAATAGTAACCTGCAAATTGCCCCACTTACTCAGCTTACCGAAGATGAACAAATGCTTAAAGAAGCCGCAGCTGAATTTGCAGATTCCGTTATTAAGCCAAAAGTGCATGAAATGGATGAAGCTGCAAAATTAGATCCGGAACTTATAAAGATGTTTTTTGAAATGGGCTTTATGGGTATCGAAATCCCGGAAAAATATGAGGGGGGAGGAGGCACTTTTTTCATGGGTATTCTGGCGATTGAACAGATTTCAAGAGTAGATGCATCCGTGGGAGTTTTTATGGACGTGCAAAATACCCTGGTAAACAATGCATTTCTGCGCTGGGGCTCAGAAGAAGTTAATGCTAGGTTTTTGCCACTGCTTGCAACAAAAAAAGTGGGAGCGTATTGCTTGTCTGAAGCCGGTTCCGGAAGTGATGCTTTTGCATTGAAATGTGCGGCAAAGGAGGATGGCGATTGTTTTATCCTGAACGGCACAAAGCTCTGGATTACCAATGCAGACGAAGCGGATATTTTTCTTGTCTTTGCAAATGTTAATCCCGAATTGGGCTACAGAGGAATTACCGGATTTATTGTGGAAAGGGATATGGAAGGATTCTCTGTCTCAAAAAAAGAAAACAAGCTGGGAATCCGTGCCAGTTCCACCTGTGAACTGTTTCTTGAAAATGTTCGTGTACCGAAGGAGAATATTCTTGGTGAAATTGGGAAGGGGTACAAGGTTGCCATCGAAACATTAAATGAAGGAAGAATTGGAATCGGTGCCCAGATGATCGGTATTGCCCAGGGAGCGTATGATGCGGCCCTTGCCTATACGAAAGAACGTAAACAGTTCGGTAGAGCTATTTCCGAATTTCAGGCCGTACAGTTCCAGCTTGCACAAATGGCAACTGAACTGGAGATGGCAAGGCTGCTTGTTTATAATGCGGCACGGATTAAAGAGGCAGGTCAGCCTTTCTTGAAAGAGGCAGCCATGGCAAAATATTACAGCTCCGAAGTAGCTGAAAAAGTTAGCTCCATGGCCATCGACCTTTTTGGCGGTTACGGATATGTAAAAGAATACCCGGTTGAAAAGTATTATCGTGATTCAAAAATCGGTAAAATTTATGAAGGTACGTCCAATATGCAGCTGCAAACCATCGCCAAAATTATTTTACAGGAGTAGTGGGTTTCTACAGGGGGGGTATCGCTTCGCGGGGAACAGATGAGCCCTGCTAAAGATGTGAAATGCAATATATCGTACACCAAAGCCTTCTCTGATAATTATAATCCAAATTTTCTTCGTACCTTTAGCATTCAATTTACACGTTTATTCCATTCGATACATTTTGCCTCTGTTTAACAGATCACTTCTGATTTTCTGTAGAAACTATTTTTGGGGAAATAATCAGCCCAAATGATTCAAGAGCGATGATTTGTGAGGGAGACGTTTTATACTAACTTTTTACCAAAAATATGAAAACCATGTCGTTTACTGATCTGGGCACAGATCCAAATATCCTCCGTTCCATCGATGAAATGGGTTATGAGGAACCAACTCCTATTCAATCCCGATGTATCCCCGCCATCCTAAACGGCCGCGACCTTGTGGGGCAGGCTCAAACCGGAACAGGTAAAACAGCTGCTTTTGGCATCCCTGCAATCCAGTTGGTGAATAAAAAATCCAAAATACCCAGCATATTGATTTTATGCCCAACCCGCGAACTTGCCATCCAGGTAACCGGTGAGCTGATCAAACTTGCAAAATATACAGAGGGCGTTTTTACCGTTCCCGTCTACGGCGGACAGCCGATCGGTCGTCAGCTTCACGCACTTAAAAAAGGCGCACAAATTGTGGTGGGAACTCCAGGCAGGGTGATTGACCACCTCAAACGCGGTACACTGAAACTCGATGCCCTGAAAATGGTGATACTTGATGAAGCGGATGAGATGCTGAACATGGGTTTCCGCGAAGACCTTGAAGAGATACTCAGTTTCAGCCATGGGAAATCACAAACCGTGATGTTTTCGGCAACGGTTCCTAAGCCGATCCGCCAGATTATGAACCGATGGATGGATAACCCTGAAATGATAAAGGTGGAAGGAAAAGCGGAAACCGCCGCAGGTATAGAACAATATATCATGGAGGTTCGTGATTCAGTGCGCACGGAGGCTGTTTCCCGGATGATGGATATCGGAAATTTTAAATTGGCACTCATATTCTGCAATACCAGAAAATTGTGTGATACGCTCGTTCAGGAGCTCCAGGCAAGAGGCTATTCCGCCGATGCTCTTCATGGTGAAATGAATCAGGCTATTCGCGACAAAGTGATGAATAAATTCAGAAGTGGTGCAATCGACATGCTTGTGGCTACCGATGTGGCAGCCCGCGGGCTGGATGTTGATGACATTGATGTAGTATTTAATTACGATATACCGCAGGATCCCGAATATTATGTGCACAGAATCGGGCGGACCGGGCGAGCAGGCCGAAACGGAATAGCGGTGACCTTTGCATCCGGAAACAAGCGGAAAAGAGTCCGGTTCATCGAAAAAATCATCCGAACCCAGTTACAGCCGCTGCCTATGCCATCGCTGCGTGATGTGGAACAATCAAAAATGGACTCCCATTTTGAAGACCTGATCAAAACCCTGGAAGCGGGAGGATTGCGGCCATACATCGAACAGCTTGAGCCATTCGCTGAATCCGAATTTACCCCGATAGAGATAGCGGCAGCGTTGTTCAAAATGAGAGTTGAGAAGGCCTGATTTACGTTTATGGCTTCCATTCCATTTTTGACCACTTGAGTCTACAGAAAATGAATGGTAATGTTGACGGGTGTGGTGAATTATATGATATAAAATCTTACAATTCATCACGCTTGGTTCTTACTAAAAAAACGGCATTTGCCATCAGGAGCTTGCCGTTTTCCCAAAAGCCCCGGAAAAGTGGATTGTCTATAAAATAGACGACCTGGCCATCGCCAAATGGCTGAACGCCGAAATTCAGTGTATTTTCAAGCAATGCTTTCGCTTTATAGCCTGCAAAACCACTAATGTGAGCATCTCCGCGGGAGGTGCCTACATTTACTCCGCCGTCGAGATAGTTGTATGCTGCAGCATCAGACTTTAATGAGAAATAGTGCTCATTGTAGCCAAAAGCCAGCGGATGCGTATAATCCATAGTAGCCTTATAGATAGAGCCTGGAGTACGGCTGCTTGCACTTCGCCGTTCACTGTCTCCATGCTGCTGAAGCAGTTCTTCAAAAGTTGGCTGTGCATCGCTGTTGTCTTCCGTTTTTTGTTCCAAAAGAAATCCATCGCGTCCTGCGAGCAGGGAGTTGGCCTGGCCAAAAACGATAAGTGTACCACCACTACGCGCCCATGCACTGATTTTTTCAATAGCTTCATCAGTGAGAATATTATGATAAGATCCGGATGGCAGCACCAGCACGTTGAAAGTATTCAGGTCTGCACGCATAATCTGTTCAGCATGGATAAGTGTTGCCGGGTAACCAAGCTGACGGTCAAAATAGTGCCAGATTTCGCCGGCATTCAGTGAAGAAGTGCCCTGCCCCATCAGAACTGCCACCTTAGGATGCGATATAAATCGCAGGTTCGCAGAACCAAAATCGGATCCCGAAGCCACATATCCTGATGTGGCACCATGAAGAGAGCGTTGGTGTTCATCTGCGGCAGCCCTGACCAACGAATCAAAACGATCTCCGAGATGCCTGTTGATATGTCTTGGAATCACCAGTGAACCTCTGCCAAATGGCATGTTGTCTATCTCAAAAGGAACGTTTGAAAACCGGGTATTTACACCATCCTTTGTAATCTGAGCCAGAAAACGGGCATCATCCATCGATTCCCATCGCAAAATATAGGCATAGGGAGTTTCTGAACCGGTGAAAACAAGCTGCCGATAATCAGCCGCCGAAATATTGTAATTCGGGTTGATTCTTGTATCCAGTGCATAACCATCCAGCCCAAAACGATAATGAGCTTCCCAGGCTGTAATGTCGTAGGTAACAGAATCCACCAGCTCGGGATTGGGCTCAAAAAATACACGAACGATATTGCCCTGGGGCTGATAAACGCTAATCAGGATATCATCAGGCTGAAGGGACACCCTGCCGGTTTCTCCGGTGGAATAATTAAAACCATTTGCATTTCTGGCCGATCCTGATGTACCGTATCGCACCTGCTTGGTATCGAGGTAACTGAGCAGGTGGTAAATGTTGTCGCTATTGTTATCTGCTTTTACGACAAATGTTTTGTACTGTCCGGACGGATTATTCCTGGCATCATCAAAAAACTGCTGAAACTCACGGACCATTCTTTCCGAATTCCGTGAAGCTGTTTCAATAGTGCTCATGCCTGTTACATGATGCTGCAAGAGCCTTTGAGCAAGTGTGAGTGTGCCGCCATACGGCGTGTTTATGGTTAGCCCGGCGAGGCTGTGGCCAGGCATTTCGTAGGTCATCCCGATAGAACCATGAAATGTGGGCCACGTGTCGCCGTAGCTTGGATAAAACAGGTCGAAGCGTTCCTTAGTAAGATAAAGCCAGTTTTCTTCATCAAAATACCTGATGTGGTTTTCACCAATCATCGTTTGAAATTCTCGTTGCCAGCTGGTAATCGCTTTATGAAATGGCTCGGCTGCCGGCGCAAAATAGTAGGGGGCATCATAACCCTGCTCGTGATAATCCACATGAATATGTGGGAACCACTCACGATAAATCTTATAACGGTATTGTGATTCCTGCTGAATCTGCCAGGCCCAATCGCGGTTCAGATCGAAAAGATAGTGGTTGGAACGCCCTCCCGGCCACGGTTCATGATGTTCCCTTGCGCGGATATCCGGATTTGGCTCAGCACCAAGCATTTGGTTAAACCAGTTTACATACCGGTCGCGCCCGTCCGGGTTTACCATGGGATCCATGATTACTACAGTGTTATCGAGCCAGGCTTTCGGGCCGGGATTATCAGGGCGAACCAGCTCATGCAGGGTTCGCATGGCAGCTTCGCTGCTCGATGTTTCGTTTCCATGGATGTTGTAACTCAGCCACACGATACCCTTTCTGTTGGCAGTGGGCTCACCTGATTCCAGGCCTGTCATACGAAGATTATTCAGGCGGATTACTTCGATGTTTGCGTGATTTTGCGGATTGGTCACAATCAAATAGACCAGCTCACGATGCTGGTTTGTGGTGCCATAGTGGTGAATAGTTACATATTCCGACTCTTCTGCTACATGCTTAACATAGCCAAGTACCTGATGATGAAGGGTCCAGCGTTCTCCAAGTTCATATCCAAGAAATTCATCCGGTGATTGAAGCTGTGCAATAGCCTGGAAAGTTATAAGAACCGATAACCAAAAAGAGAGTACAAAAACTGCCGTTTTATTCATGAATATATATTTAATAGATTATATGGCAAATATAAGGTTTGCAAAGTACTGGTTGAACAGGTGTTTTTAAAATTATAAACTCATTGGCATTATCTCTTTATCAGGTTTAGGTTAAGAAATATCGATCTACCTAAAAATAAGCACGATTTGCTGCCGACCATCAAACATGACTTCCAGCTGCCATACTCAATCTAGTAATCACTGAAAATACGAATGCATCCGATTCTAAAAAAAACCCTATTTCCCGCATTATTTCTCTTTGCTGCTACTTACTTGCAGCTTTTCGCTCAAAATCCGGAATCCGGCCATCGCTTTACCATTCTTCACACCAATGATGAACATTCTCACCTGATTCCACATCCGGCAATAGATCATCATCCTGAACGCGTTAACTCTGCCAGAGGCGGGTTTGCACGGCTTGCAGGTGCAATTGACCAGATAAGAGAAGAAAAAGAAAAAACCGGTGAGCCGGTTCTGATATTTTCCGGTGGTGATATTCTGGGAGGGCCGGCTTTCGGCTGGCTCCCGCTGATAGATGGGTTGGCGCCCGAAATGAAACTCTTTCTGGAAATCGGGTACGATGCTATAACCATCGGCAATCATGAATTTGATTATGGTGCAGAACTTTTTGCCCGTTACCTGGAAGCGGCCGGTTATCCGGAGGCATCCTCAAAAACCGTGATCCTCGGCACCAATACACGTCCGCCTTCTGATCATCCCCTAAGCCAAATGGGCATCAAAACCCACTATATCAAAGAACTCGAAAACGGCCTCATGGCCGGTATTTTCGGATTGCTCGGGGATGATGCGATCAATAAAACCGCAGAGCCGGGTGTGGTTAACTTTGAAGACCCTGTCCAAACTGCAAGGAAAGCCGTTGAACAACTAATTGCTGAAGGGGCAGATATTCTGATTTCGGTTAACCATTCAGGTGTTTTTGAAGACCGCCTGCTGGCACAGAAGGTACCCGAAATCGACGTAATTGTAGGCGGGCACAGCCACACACCTCTTTATGAACCGGTGATTGAAGGTAAAACAGTGATTGTTCAGGCCGGAGGCTACCTGAACTACCTCGGCATCCTTGAACTGGAATGGCTGCCGGACGAGCAGCGGGTTCGTGTACTTAATTCTGAACAGGATACTCCTTTTCTGAAACCTCTCGATTTCAGTGTTCAGAAAAGCGAATACATCCGTGCAAGAGTGGATGAGTATACAACCATCCTCAATAACTGGGTTTCGGAGCTAACGGGCGGGCTCGTAACGGATATCACACAACCCGTGGCTAGATCGGAATTTGCAATAAGGGGTGGAAGGCATCAGAGAGAAACAGCCATTGGTAACTATATCACCGATTCAATGAAAATGGCCGCTGGAAATGTACTTGGAAAACCAATCGACATTGCCGTGCAGGCAAACGGGGCGATACGTGCAAATATCACACCGGGACAGGAAGAGTGGTCGGAAGGGCTTATCTCTTTTTATGATCTGGTAATGGCCGCCGGCCTTGGTTCGGGAGTTGACGGCAAACCGGGCTACCCGCTTGTATCGTTTTATCTAACAGAAAAAGAGGTAATGCGTGCACTGGAAGTATCTGTACTTTTATCAGAGCTGCTTGATAATACCTATTTTTTACAATATTCAGGACTGCGCAAAGTTTATGACCCTAACCGTGCCGTAATTCTGAGGGTGCCATTTACCGGTACACCCATCCCTTCTTCCCGTTCTGTACTGAGTGCTGAGCGGCAAATGGAAGACGGAAGCTGGCGTTCCATAAGCCGAAATAGTGAAGAGCTGCTGCATGTTGTAACCGACCGCTATATAGCCGGTTTTCTGCCGCTGGTGGGTGAAGTGGTTCCACAGCTTAGTATCGAATTTAAAAATGAATACGGAGAACCTTTGGCATTGGAAGACGCCGTTGTCATGAAAAACGGAAGCCAGCTCAAGTTATGGCAGGCCCTGCTCGAATTCACCCTTTCCCACGAACCCGGCGATGACGGTCTGCCGGTTATCCCGGCCATGTATCAGGATACCCTCGACAGACAGGTTATGGTTGCCACATTGCCGCTCTGGGTCTGGCCGCTGTTCGGTGTGGTGCTGATTGTTATGGTTATTGTGTTAATTTTCAGGAGAAAAAAGAAAAGCTGAAGCGATAGCGAAAGTCCCGGCAAACATGTCGGGATGTATCTGCGCCGCCAAGAGATAATCTTTTTACAAGGCTCAAATTTTATTCTATTCATATGAACCTGGATAAGTGTTTGGCTTACAAAAAAATTTAATAAAATTGCCTCACCAGCATATAGCACCTGGTATTTGTTATTACCAAAAACCCGTCATACCGGGTCAGCCCTGCAAGGATACCTATGGTGCGACCCGGGTTACTCTAATTGCATCCCAATCTATCATCGAAATATCATATCAAAATGGCCTGGACTCTGTCGCCTTTGCGGACGTTTTGCGGCCCGTCTAAAAATACAAGTGCATTTCCCGTTGCAAAGGAATGAATCATTGATGAACTTTGCCCGTCTAATATAGTTACGGCCTCATTTTCGATGTTGGCTTTCAGAAATACCGGACGGTCAGAGTTATACTCAAAATCATTTGCAGCAGGTATGTCAATTCTTTTCAAACCTGTTTTGGCCGCACCGCTGAATTTTTGGAGGAATGGCAGCACATGGATATAGAAACAGGTTAGTGATGAGGCTGGATTGCCTGGCAACGCAAATATAAACCTGTTCTGTTTTCTGCCAAAGAAAAGTGGTTTTCCGGGTTTTTGGTTTACTTTGTAAAATAATTCAGTTATCCCAATTTCGACACATGCCTGCCTTACAAAATCGTAATCACCAACAGATATTCCTCCCGATATCAGCAATACATCGGAGCAATCGAGGAATTTGGAAATTCCTTCTCTGATTGATGAAATATCATCACGGATATGTACCTGCTCTCTGGAATTAAATCCATATTGACGCAGCGCAGCGTGGAGTGCGAAACTGTTCGCCTCATAAATTTGCCCTTCAATTATGGGATTGCCGGGTGGAATCAATTCATTTCCTGTCGTGATGATTCGAATATCCGGTTTTTTATACACCTTCATTTTATCCATTCCTAAGGAACCGATCATTCCCACTGTAGCCGGTGTTATGAAATGGCCGGGAGAAAAAACGGAATGTCCTGCTTTTAACTCATTCCCTTTTCTGCGAATATGCTGACCGGCTTCAACGGTTCCCTCAATAAACAAAACGAAATTTTCAACCCTGGTTTTTTCCTGCATTACCACGGCGGTGGACTGTTTTGGCACCCTGGCCCCCGTAAAAATTCGCATGGCTTCTCCGGGTTGAAGTGTATGTTCAGACGAATCGCCGGCAGGGATTTCTCCAACTATTTTATAGGTGTCAGATTGCCCTGAAACGGCAAAGCCATCCATGGCGGAATTATCAAATGAGGGGAGATCGAATGGCGAGATGATCTCTTCAGCGAGATAACACCCCTGAGCTCCGGTCAGATCTGCTTCAATGATGGTTTTTTGAATATTCTGAATACGGATAATATCTAAAGCCTGTTCAATTAAAATCATTATCCACCAATTTTAATCATGGACCGGTTTTTTTCATAATGGCTTTTCTCCATTTCAGTATCCATACCATCGCGGGAGAACTTTTTTGTTTTGATAGAGTTCAAAATGATTTCATCGATGGAGTCACCCTTTCGGTAAGGGGTAAGCAGATCTGTCTCGGAAGCGGCAAAAAGGCAGTTTTTCATTTTACCGTCGGCGGTTAACCGGATTCGGTTGCATCCCGCACAAAACGGATTTGTGATGGTGCTAACAATGCCGAAACTTCCTTTGAATCCCTTCACTTGATAATTCACTGAAGTACTGCGTTTCAGGTCTTCAAGTTTTTTATAGCCGCCGTAACCAAATGTAGCCGCTTTTAAAATTTCCTCTTTACTTACTCCTTTTTTCCAGTCCCAGTTATTGCCATTGAACGGCATGAATTCGATGAATTTTATACCGATGTTTTGCTTCCGGGTGAGTCCAATAAAATCATTGATCTCCATATCGTTTACACCCTTTATCAAAACGATATTGAGTTTTATATCGAAACCATGCTCAATGGCCTTTTGGATATTATCCAAAATACGATAGAAATAATCCCGCTTGGTGATAAACACCGATTTCGATTTCTCAAGGGTATCAAGACTGATGTTGATTTTACGCAAGCCCGCTTCCTTCAATACATCAAAAAACTTATCCAGCACAATGCCATTTGTGGTAAGTTTCAGGGTAACGCCAAGCCTGGCGAGTTCACGGATCAGAGTTTCAACATTTTTCCGGATCAGTGGCTCCCCCCCGGTAAGGCGGATGGTATCCACTCCCAAACTGACAAATCGTTCTGATATCCCGACAATTTCTTCCAGTGTCATAATATGTTGTTTGTCCGTCAGTTCGACGCCCTCTTCCGGCATGCAATAGAAACAGCGCAGGTTACATCTGTCGGTGAGTGAAATCCTCAAATAGGTATGCTTTCGTCCAAAATTGTCTATGATCTGCGGATTCATCTTAATCGTGTCGTTCACCTTTTAAAACCGGAAAGAGGTGCAGAAGATGCGGAAAAACCGCATCGATGCATTCGCTGGATCCTTTTTCTGAGCCCGGCAGCGCCAGGATAATTCTGTTATTCTTAATCCCCGCCACTGATCTGGAGAGCATGGCGTAAGGAGTCCGATCCTGGCCATATCTGCGCATTTGTTCTTCAACGCCCGGGAGGGTAGTGTCCAGCAAAGGCCGGATGGCATCGGGAGTAACATCTCTTGGTCCAACACCGGTTCCGCCGGTAAAGATCACCAGATCATTCTCTAATCCTAAGACTATTTTTTCGATTTCTGCAAGCTCATCCGGGATGATACTGTAATCCGTTTCAAGGCCGTATAATTGTAATTTTGAGACAATTGCTTTCCC
>PWLN01000235.1 GCA_003559375.1 Balneolaceae bacterium
ATTGAGAATTTACGGTTTTTCTGCGGGCTATCCGGGATAAAACTATCCGACAGTAAGGCGGTATCATATTTAAAGGAAGCCGGCTTACAGGTAGATGCTGCCCATAAACGTGTTGGAGGGTATTCTAAAGGGATGAGGCAAAAAGTGGGCATTGCCCTTGCCATAGCCCGCAGCTCCGAAGTATTGCTGCTTGATGAACCCACAAGTGGGCTTGATCCGGCTGCAAGCAGCGACTTTGCCACACTTCTTACGGATATGAAGGAAAGAGGTGCAGCAGTTTTGATGGCAACACACGACCTTTTCCGTGCCAAAGAAACCGGCACAAAGATTGGCATAATGAACAGGGGATCCCTGGTTGATGAGCTCAACGCAGCAGATGTAACCCACAGCGACCTTGAGAAGATATATCTAAACCATATGAGGGCCTGATCATGAATATCTATTCCATAGCCAGAAATCAACTAACACAACTTGTTCGCGATAAAGTGGTAGCCTCGTTAGGCTTGCTGATACTTCTCTTGCTCGGGGTATCGATAATTACAGGCATCAGTTATTACAGTGAAATGTCGGAGCAGCATCATCAGGCAGAAGAGCTTGCACGCATCCAGTGGGAAAAACAGGGAGATAAAAACCCCCACTCAGCAGCCCATTATGGCACCTTTGCCTTTAAACCGGTAACGGTTCTATCTGTTTTTGAGCCGGGTGTTGACCGTTACACCGGAGTCTCCATTTTTCTGGAAGGCCACAGGCAAAATTTTGCGGCCCACAGTTTGGCTGAAGATAAAGACAGCTCAAGGCGCTTCGCAGAGCTTACCCCGACGTTTATTTTTGCCTACCTCTTTCCACTGTTTATCATCCTTGCAGGCTACCGTTCTATTACCTCAGAAAAGGAATCCGGCATGTACCGTTTTCTGAAAAGCCAGGGGGTGAGCACTGGCCAGCTTATAGCCGGAAAAACGCTTGGCCTGTGGACAGTAATCTTACTTATCTACATACCTTTTTTGCTGATCGGATTGATTGTTTTGATCATTACAGGGGCTTTTGTTGAAAGTTTGGCCGGATTTCTGCTAATGGGAATCGTGTGGCTGCTCTACTTTGGGGTGGTTGCGCATATAACCATTACAGTATCTGCTCTGGTAAAAAGCTCAGGTTCATCCATGGTTGTATTACTCTCACTCTGGATACTCAGCACGTTGCTTGTGCCAAGGTTGATAACCAATATTGCTTCAGGTGTTCATCCTGTTCCTAACACTACAGAATTCTATCAGGCTGTGAGAACAGACCTTTTGGAAGGAATAGATGGGCATAATCCATACAGCGAACATAGTGCTGCATTTCGCGATTCAGTTCTAACAGCGCACGGAGTTGATGATATTGCCGATCTGCCGTTCAACTTCAGGGGGATGATGCTTCAGGAAGGTGAAGAGTTTGAAAAGAAAATATACGATCACCATTTTGCGAAAATTGATGAGATCCACCGCGATCAAAACCGTCTATTTTCAATAAGTTCGCTACTGTCTCCAACCATTGCTGCACGGATGTCGTCGATGGCAGTAGCAGGTACAGACATGCATGCTTTTAACCATTTTACCGCAGAAGCAGAGCTATACCGAATTGAGCTTGTGCGTGAACTAAATATGGATCTAAAGCTCAACGCCGTTGGTGACCGAGCCACAGGATATACTGCCGGAGGGGACTTTTTTGCCCGGAATATTTCTTTCACCTACGAAAGGCCTGAGGCTGTTTTCATTAACTCTGCTCAGATAATGCCCTTGATTATATCATTGTTCTGGTTTGTTGCATCCATTCTGATTCTCACTGTTGCAGCTCGAATAAAAGAGGAGGTATGATGATGACTCATATCTTCTCTTTTGAATGGCTGCATATTCGTAAATCAGGCGCATTTTGGGGAACAGCAATTGTTTTGCCGCTGCTAATCGGTTTTAGCCTCTACCTGGGTAGTGAAAGAACCGCTCAGCAAGAAGAAACCATTACACAGCTTCGTATAGCTGAAACATCATTTTATGAAGAAATGCGTTCACAGCTTGAAGCTATTGAGAGTGGTGATGCTGAAGTAAACGCGTGGTTTCAAAACCCTGCAAATCCTTTGGTATTAGGTCAGTTTGGTGAAGCGGGAAGACACATTTTTCTTGAACCAAAACCGTTAGCGCCGTTGGCTGCCGGGCAGCTTGATATACTTCCATATTATGGCAGAGTAACCCTCACAAACTTGCAGCCGCTGCGCGATAACGCTCTTGAAAATCCATTCATGCAGGTTTCCGGTTCCTTCGATTTCGCATTTGTCTTGGTTTGGATTGTACCACTATTCATTATTGTGATGGGATATAACGTTATCTCCTCAGAAAGAGAAAGGGGCACGTATTCCCTTCTTCAATCTCAGCCGGTATCCATAAGAAGCATTTTAGTTCAAAAAATGATCTTCCGGTTTTTACTGATTCTCGGGATCATCATACTGTCGCTGCTTGTATGGTCGGCTTTATTTAGTATTGAGCTTTTCAATATCCACGGATTGCAGTTAATAGGTGTTATCTCACTTTATGCTGCTTTTTGGTTTACTCTGTGTGCCCTGTTTAACTTATTTCAAACAAGTTCTGCCGTGAATGCTGTTGGGCTTACAGGACTTTGGGTGATTTTTCTGCTCATCATTCCCTCCATAATATCACTCATCGTAACCTCTCTGCACCCGGTACCCTCCCGTGCGCTATGGATTACCGAACAGCGTACTATTCAACAAGCTGTGGAAGCTGATGGTGCTGAGCTATTTGATCTTTGGGTAGTTGATCATCCCGAAGAATTTGTAGAAGGAGACACGCCTCAGTTTTACAACACCTGGATGAGACGATTTGTGTGGGCTCAAACAATTGCAGAGCGAGAACGCGAAGCAGAAAGACAATTCGAAGAGCCACGTGAGCGACAGGCGCAGCTTGCCTCCCGTTTACGGGTATTATCACCACCGATGACCCTGCAAGCCTGGCTTGAACGAAAAGCTGGTACCGATACTGCTCGTTTGCGAAGTCTCGAAAACGAAATGCGGGCATTCCAGCAGGAGTGGCAGGAGTTTTTTCTACCGCGTTTTCAAAGGCTGGAGTTTTTTACATCTGATGAGCTAACCGAAATACCATCACCTGACTTGTGAGTATAATCAGCAAAACATACTGCCCTGATTCCTTTGTACTGATCATCTTCATAAAATCGATGTTAACAAATATTCAGGTTATAACCGCTAAGAATTACTGGAAATTTGAATGGTCATGAATAATATTCTGATAATAGTACCCTTTTTATCAGTTGGTTTTCATTCGGCCAAGGTTCCAGCATTCACGGCAATTAATATGGTGAAAACACAAAATACAGAAGTGTCTTATGAGCTACAGGCACCAAGTGAAGAAAGATCTGTTCCGGTGATTCAAGCTGTAAAAACGGATGCTGTAATTACCATTGATGGCCGATTAGATGAAGAAGCCTGGCAAAAAGCACCGGTCATCAGCGGCTTCAGGCAGGTGGAGCCGGAACAGGGGGAACCAGCCCGTCACCACACGGAAGTGCGGGTTTTGTATAATGAACGTTTTATCTACATCGGGGCGAGAATGTATGACGAACCCGGGAATAAGCCGAGAGTTACAAGCCTTAGCCGGGATTTTGGTTATTTCGAAAATGATCTTTTTGGTGTTGTGTTCGATACCTTTAACAATGAGCGTGATGCAATCAGTTTCCAGGTAACCCCTTATGGAAATCAGAGAGATCTTCAGGTTTTCGATGATGCGGTTTTTAACCGGGATTTTGAGGTGGTTTGGCATGCGGAAACTGAAATTCTTGAAGATGGATGGGTTGTTGAAATGGCAATTCCGTGGAGTTCACTTCGATATAACGAAACTAACGACACATGGGGAATTAATTTCATAAGGCGACACAGGCGGAGCAACGAAGAATCGGCGTGGTCGCCCTGGCCGCGGGCATACAGGCCATACCGTGTGTCGTATGCTGGCAAATTGACCGGAATCGTAGCTCCTCCACCTTCCATAAACCTGCGCGTTCAGCCGTACGCACTTACCGAGGCAAATCGTATTTACGGTGAAGGAAACCCGGATTACAGTCCAAAACTGGGGGGAGAAATTAAATGGGCGCCGTCGCGTAACAGTGTACTTGATCTTACATTCAATACCGATTTTGCACAAGCTGAGGCAGACCAGCAGGTGATTAACCTGACTCAGTTTCCCGTGGTATTTCCGGAGAAAAGACAGTTTTTTCTGGAGAATGCGAATCTGTTTGATGTCGGTAGAATTGCATGGCTGAAGCCATTCTTCACAAGAAGAATAGGCCTTACACTTTCCGGTGAACCGGTGCCTATTGATGCCGGTATCCGGTTCACCGATCAGAGTGTCGATCGCAGTTTCGGTGCACTGCTGATGCGTCAAAGAGATCAGGCCGGATTTCCGGCCTCTTGGTTTGGTGTGGGTCGATACGTAGAAAACTTTGGAAACGGTAAAAGAGCCGGTATTATGGTAACGGCAAGGCAGGATGAGGCAATGCATGGCCAATCATCCAATGCCAATATTACCGGATCGGTTGATACGTTCATGCGGTTTTCGTCGAGGGTGAGCCTGGCGGGCAGTATATCAGGCATGTATGATGAACAAGACCAGCAATGGGGGCATGCCAGTGATCTTTGGCTCGCATATCTGGATAATTTCATGTACCTGGGATTATTACAGGCGGTGGTGAGCCGGGAGTATAACCCGAGAGCTGGCTTTGTTGCCCGGCGGGACATAATCATGACAAGTCCTGCTGTTAGATTTAACTGGCGCCCATCATGGAGGCCTGCTTCCGTACGGGCTATCACTCCCGACATTACCACATTCTTCTATCACAATTACAACGATTTATCCTATCAGCAAGGGTATATAGCTTTTCGGCCCTTTACTTTGGAATTTCATAGCGGTGCCAGATTTCAGTACAGCTTGCTCACAGAATGGCACAACCTTGAGTTTGGATTTAGTCCTGCAGGAATTGCTGTTGATCCGGGACGGTACAGATTTCAGCAGCATGAGGTTCTGTTTCAAACCGATCAAAGTGCACGATTCAGTATATCGGCCAAGGCAAAGCACGGGGGCTTTTTTAACGGTGAACTTACCCAGATTACAGCCGGAGCAGGTTTGAGGCCTGTTCCACACCTATCAATAGGTACAAACTATGAACGAAATATGTTCACCAATCTTGGCGCTGATTCGGAAGCTAAAAACGTGGATCTTCTGATAACAAGAGTGCGCCTTTCATTCAGCCCACGGATGCATATATCCGGGTTCTGGCAGCACAACACTGATCAAAGCATAAACTCGCTTAATCTCAGATTCAGCTGGGAATTTATGCCTCTTTCATATATCTACCTGGTATTTAATGATGTGCATCCATTCGGGGATGAGATTTTATATGGTTCTACCGGCCGCCAACAGGCTATTTTTAAAGTTACTTACTTACAACAATTATAACTCAAAATCTAACGATCAGCCATGAAACAAACCCGTAGAGAATTTTTAAAGACAGGAGCGTTATCTACATTATTTTTAGGGACCGGACTGGTACCAGCAACACGTACTACAAAGGTTCGGGAACAGGGTGAAGCTAAAAATGTCATTGTTTTGGTAAGTGATGGAATGAGTTCAGGAACACTTGCCATGGCGGATCTTATGTTACGGAGACGCGACGGGAATAGATCGAATTGGATACGGCTTTATGAAGAAGGTATCGTAAGTCGTGGCCTTATGGATATGGCATCAGCAAACCGAATCGTTACGGATTCATCGGCAGCTTCATCATCATGGGGCTGCGGGCACCGGGTAAATAATGGTTCAGTGAACATCGGACCGAATGGAGAGATTTATAAACCTGTTTTTTCTGTCTTTCGCGAAGGTGGAAAGGCAACAGGCCTGGTCACAACAACCGAAATTACCCATGCCACTCCGGCTGGATTTGCTGCTAATGTTGAGTCACGGAGCATGGGTGAAGAGATCGCCAGGCAATACCTGGATCGCCGGGTTGATGTTCTTATGGGAGGAGGTAACCGGCACTTTGATTCAGAACATCGGTCAGACGGAACAGACCTTTACGAAGAGTATCGGAACCATGGTTATGATGTAGTGAAAACCACGAGTGAGCTTCAGGAAATAGCCGGTACTGACAACAGGCTGCTTGGTGTATTTACTGATGGACATCTTCCCTACTCGCTCGACCATGAACATATAGCGGAACTCCAGAAAACAGTGCCTTCCCTTGCTGCAATGACGGATCTTGCACTCCGCAAGTTATCGCATTATGATAACGGTTTTATCCTCCAGGTAGAAGGTGGCCGTGTTGATCATGCCGCGCACGGAAACGATGCAGGCGGATTAATTTTTGACCAAATTGCTTTTGATAAAGCGGTTGGTGTTGCACTGGCATACACCGAAGGGAGAGACGATACGCTGGTTATTCTCACAACAGACCACGGGAACGCCAATCCGGCGTTCAACAGCGCCCCGGATGAGCACTTTGATCGGATTGCTGAGTTTACACACACTAACAGCTGGATTCGTCGTGGGCTGGATGCAGAGAGTTCCCTTTCACAAATTCGGGAGCGAGTTGAGGCAGCCACCCATATCGGAATTTCCGAAACAGACGCAGGTATTTATCAAAAAGCATTAAAGGGAAATTACTCATCTGTTTACCACCAGATGAGCAGTCATTCAGCTGCACTTGGCCAAATTATTGCCAATCATACCGATGTTGGCTGGACAGGAAATTCACATACAGCCGACTACATTGAGCTGGCATCATTCGGCCCCGGCAGTGAAGCATTGAATGGGTTTATCAGAAATACCGACTTATTTACCATAATGGTAGAAGCTGCAGGGCTCAAGCAATACGTGTAAATAAAGAATAATTTATAATTTGATTTTCAAAAAACAATGAACCGAAAATCATTTCTTAAAACATCAGCCCTTGGTATGGGCGCCCTGTTTCAAATACCTTTTTCGGGTGAACATTTTAGCGCTACGGAGATCTGTGAAGCGTTTAACCGTAGTGCATCAACCGGCCAGGTTTACGATGTGCTGATTATTGGCGGAAGTTTTGCCGGGTTATCGGCTGCCATGGGTTTGGGCCGCTGTCTCAGATCAGTTTTGGTGATTGATGAAGGCCTGGCAAGGAACCGAACATCACCAAGTGCAAACAATCTCTTCAGCCGCGATGGACAAAACCCGGAGAAAGTAAGGAATGAAGCTAAAGACCAGTTGCAGCAGTATAAAGAATACCTCAGCATGATAAGCGGCAGGCTAGAGGCGATATCACAAGAAGATGACACTTTTGAAGTTCAACATGCCGATGGAAGTGTTTACAAAGCTAAACATATCGTTTTTGCCAGCGGTGTGACTGATAACCTGCAAGAGATAGATGGACTGAAAGAACTTTGGGGCAGGGGTGTGTACCACTGCCCATATTGCCATGGGTGGGAAAATCGTGGTAAAAAAACAGTAGTGATTGGCGAAGGAGCGCGCTTACTTGGTTTTGCTTCAAACATTACGAATTGGACGGATAACATCACTTATTTTAGCCAGGGCGAGGCACTAAACTTACCGAATGAGACTATAGA
>PWLN01000332.1 GCA_003559375.1 Balneolaceae bacterium
CGGCAGCAGACACGTAATTCTTCTTAACCCGGCCCGCTCCCGATTATTCTTTCATTTTACTTCCCATGTATAGAAACCAGTGGGATTGTAAATGCATATCCGGTTCCATTAGGGCTGCTGTCAATATCAAGTTCAGCTTTAAGCTGCCGGGTAAAATTGTCAATTAAAATCATTCCCAATGAATTATTGTGCCGGATATCCAAATCGGCAGGTAACCCGATTCCATTATCCCTGATTTGTAACGTTAAATTCGGCTCTGAAACTTTACAAGTGATCTCAATTGATCCCTGATTTTTTTCCGTAAAGGCATGCTTATGCGCATTGATCAATATTTCACTAACCATCAGGCCAAGGGGGATAGCTTTGGCCATATCGATGCTAAAATCTTCCACATTATAAATCAGTGCAAGTTCTTTGCTGTTGTTCATAAAAGAAATATGTGTAATATCAGCAATTTTCTGAATGTATTTTTTAAAGCTAATTTTTGAAAAATCCTCAGAATCATACAGAGCTTCATGTGCCAGTGACATTGTCCTGATCCGGGATTTTGAAATTTTGAGAAGCTCTGATATTTTTTGATCATCACTCATCGTTTCCTGGAGTTCAAGAAGCCCATGCACCTGTGCCAGGTTATTCTTTACACGGTGTTGTATTTCCTTGAATAGAATATCTTTTTCCTTTAGCGACTGCTCAAGCTTTTTCCTGCTTTCTTTTAAGTCATGAGTTCTTGATTCTACTTCTTCTCGTAGAGTATTGTTCCAGTTATTAAGCAGGTAAATAGCTGCAGTTGCAGTAATTACAATTAAACCGAATGAAGTCCACGCAATAATCTCGAAAGCACCAAGCGCACCGATAATTTCATATGAAGATGAAATGTTTCTGTTCTGAATAAGCTGGTTCAGGGTTGACCGGCCAAGTATGTAGCTGGAAAGAACAAAGAGAAAGAGTGTTAGTGCAATAGTAGCTACAGAACCATAAATCCAGCCGATCGACACCTTTTTAATCGCTGGAAGCTCAAAATATCTGCTTTTAATCTTCTCAACCCGGGGTGTGAGCAGGTAAAGTAAAGGGCTAACTATGATAAGAGATTGAAAAAAAGTGCCGGTCCACCACCGTTTCCAGTATAACAGTGTATCGGCTACCGGAAATTGGTGAAAGAAACTCCAGATAAATGAACCGAGTGAACTTGCAAGGGCCGCTAAAAATGATATAAGGATAAAAACCGTAAAACTACTAATTGAACGAAGAGAATAAGAGATACGGAAACTGTGATAAGTAAGCGCAAAAAATAACAAACCCAACACAAACGCAAGCGATATGATTGTTGCCCAAATCACCGACACCCCTGAGAGTATTGTTGCCACAAATGTACATATATAAACAGGTATGAAACCCCATTCAAACCCAAACCAGAGTAGAAGCAGAATCCCGATTATGTAGATAGGGTTAAATGCCACAATACTCAAAATATCAACATCATCTGCCGTAAGATTCAGGGCATTAATTTGATGTAATAAAATGGTTACAAAAACCAGCAAAGCAGAAAAGAAAAGCCATCCTGTAAATATCCACAAAACCTTTTTATTTCTTAGACCATAATTTGAAATTAGGAAATCGAAAGAGAACGGACGCCAGTAAAATTCGTCAGATTCGGTTTGCATAATTTGTATTTATTTATTCAACAAAAATTTCAGATATCTGTAAGCTTTATATGTTAGAGCTTGTGTAACTGGAAAAAATTCAGGAATCAAAAAGTTTTAGCTTGGGTTTCCTGGAATATTACCAAATTTAATAAAAGTTAAGATATCATAAAGTTATAATAGTTTATATCACTTTGCAGCGAAGTGATCATAGGAATCTGTTATAACTGAATAACGTGTACCTATCTGGCTGTATAACCCGGGTTATCGTGATGAATTAGATTTCCTCATTTCATTTCTTGAAATATGCACACCCGGAAAACCACCTTGATGTTAGATGATAATACCTGTATCTTGTCGACAGCAAGTAATTAAATTAAAATAATTTAAACACCTTATAATGCGTTTTTACCGGTTCTGCAAAACAATACTGACGGGGAAAAAACAGCAAGATTATCAGAACTACAGAGAGTATAAGTTTACGCGGGATTAAACTTCTAAATATCCTTTTCTCAGGTTGGCGGATGAATAATGCATCCCATTGACTTATTCATATTTATCATTTACATCATTGCTTTACTGGCATTCGGATATTTCTTTTTCAGAAGAAATAAAAGCGGTGAGGATTATTATGTAGGCGGCCGCGATATGAAAAGCTATCATGTGGGGTTATCCGTAGTTGCTACCGATGTTGGAGGGGGCTTTTCAATTGGTTTGGGCGGTCTGGGTTTCGTAATAGGCCTGTCTGGGTCATGGATGCTTTTTACCGGGTTGCTGGGAGCCTGGCTTGCAGCTGTTTTTTTAATTCCAAAAATAAAAAGCAATCCTTTTTTTAATGATGCTTACACATTTCCACAACTTTTTGAATACTATTACAACGGGAAAGTTGCTTTTGTAGCTGCACTTATTTCGGCAATCGGCTACGCAGGCTTCACCAGTTCTCAAATGCTGGCCGGTGCAAAACTGGCAAGCGGAACGTTTGCAGGGCTCGATCAGCAAACGGCATTAATCATTATGGGTACAGTCGCCGTTCTTTATACGGTGCTTGGCGGCCTTAAAGCCGTAATTTATACAGATACGATACAATGGGCGCTATTAATGACTGGCCTGCTCTTTGTAGGTGTTCCGATCGCATTTATCGAAATTGGGGGTATGGAGGCAATCCGGGCTACAGTTGCTCCTGAAATGCTAACGCTTACCAATATTTCTTGGCAGGATGTTATATTCTGGATGGTTACCATCATACCTATATGGTTTGTAGGGATGACGTTATATCAAAGAATCTACGCATGCAAAGATGAGAAAACAGCCCAAAAAGCATGGTATATAGCAGGCCTGTTCGAATGGCCGGTAATGGCTTTTCTTGGTGTACTGTTAGGATTATTTGCGCGGGTAGCAGCCGAACAGGGAATGTTCGGTTTTTTGGGTGCTGCAGGCCTTTCTGAAACTGATCCGGAAACCGGGTTGCCGATGTTACTGAGAACTGTACTGCCGGTAGGTTTTCTTGGAATAATGATGGCTGCCTATTTTTCAGCAATCCTTTCCACCGCCGACAGCTGCCTGATGGCCTCCTCTGGTAATATCGTTTCTGATATCATTGCGAAATTTGTTTCAGTTGATGAAAACAGCTTATCGTTTATCCGGCTTTCACAGGCAGTCACACTGATAGTCGGTACTCTGGCACTACTTCTGGCATCTGTGATGACCAATGTTCTGGACCTTATGCTGGATTCTTATGCATTTATGGTATCGGGCTTATTTGTGCCTGTTATCGGTGCTTTATTTTGGAAAAAAAGCACACCCGCAGGCGCACTTACTGCAATGATTGTTGGAGGCACAGTAACAGTAACCTTAAGATATACCGGAATCGGATTGCCTTATTCGCTCGATCCGAATGTATTTGGAATGAGCCTTTCTGCTATTTCCTTTATTGCGGTAAGTCTTATTACTTATAATCACGATTTAAAAAAATGAATATTACTTATACAAAGATTGATAACGATAACGGAGATGCACCTCTGTTCAGCAGAGAAGAAATTGCCGGGTTCCTGTACGAACATCTTGGGCAGTACAGAGATCAAAAAAAGGCAATTTTAAAATGTATCGGGTATGCGTATGGAGATAAACCGGGTCAGAACGGTTTTATACTTGTTGCCCATCAAGACTTGAACATTTCAGGGGTTGTGATTATCAATCAAACAAATATGGGTGATTATATACCTGAAAACATTCTTGTATACATAGCCGTCGACGAAAATAAACGGGGAATGGGAATTGGAAAAGAACTAATGAAGCGGGCAATAAAATTGAGTGATGGAGATATTGCACTGCATGTGGAACCGGACAACCCGGCCAGATATCTTTACGAAAAGATTGGCTTCTCAAGTAAATATCTCGAAATGAGACTTAAAAAACAGTGAGCTGTCTATGGCTTATTTAAAACTTTATAAAAAAGCACTGCAGCACAATTTCAATTATCTGGACGAACTCTTTAAAAAGCATGGAATTAAATGGGGTATAACCACTAAGTTGTTCTGTGGTAACCGCAGATTTTTAAAAGAGGTGATCGATCTTGGTATCGGTGAAGTACACGACTCGAGGGTAAGTAATCTGAAAGTAATTAAAGAGATCAACCCGAATGCTCTCACCATTTATATCAAGCCACCTCCGAAAGATATCGTAAGTGATATTGTTAAGTATGCTGATATCAGCCTTAACACCGAACTTGCAACCCTGAAGGGATTGTCGGATGAGGCACAGCGGCAGAATACCATTCATAAAGTTATTATTATGATTGAAATGGGTGACCTTCGGGAAGGTGTAATGCGGGACGATCTGATCAATTTTTATGAAAAGGTATTCAGGTTGCCGGGTATAGAAGTGGTTGGGCTGGGTACAAACCTGAATTGCCTGAACGGGGTGATGCCCGACGGTGATAAATTGCTGCAACTCGCACTATACAAGCAAATTATTGAGCTTAGATTCAATAAAGATATACCGCTCGTTTCGGGTGGTACTTCTGTTACCATACCTTTGCTTCTTCGCGGTCAATTACCTGAAGGAGTAAACCATTTCAGGGTAGGGGAAGCTCTCTTTTTCGGAAAAAACCTGTTTACCGGCGGATTAATTGACGGTATGAGCGACAGTGTTTTGGAACTCTACAGCCAGATCATTGAATTTTCTGAAAAGCCGGTGGTACCCATGGGTGAAACCGGGTTAAATCCACAGGGGAAATCATACAAACTTGAAGAAAATGATTATGGAAAAACATCATGGCGTGCGATACTCGATATCGGAGTTCTGGATATCCAGCCCAAATACCTTATTCCTGCCGATAACCGGATTACCATCACAGATGCAAGCAGTGATATGCTTATACTGGATATGGGAAGTAATCCTGAAGGATATAAAGTAGGTGATATGGTTCGCTTCAAACTGGAATATATGGGGGCACTCGGTTTAATGAATTCCTATTATATAGAAAAGAGGATTGCATATTAGTGAGGTTCTTATGAATTCTACAGGGTATAGTCAGGATATTTGCAAGCCATTGCATCCTTTGATGAATTTTCCCGGCAACATAATCATAAAAGATAATATAAGTGGCAAAGACCTTTCAAAACTCTCACAGTATGTATCTGAGGGAAAGTGGATTGTTGGTGGATATCTTGATAAAAGGGAACATATGTATATTGCCCCCCATTTTGAGGGGCTAAGAAATATTCACATGGGAATTGATATCTGGGCTCCGCCGGGGGAACCGGTTTTTGCATCTTTTGCCGGAATAATACTATATACAGAATATCGTAATAGAGAAGGAGATTATGGGGGTACTGTAGTTATTGAACACACTGCTGAGGAGTTGATATTTTACGCTCTATATGGACATCTTGCAAAAAAAACTCTTAAAAACATAATACCGGGACAATATGTAACGCCAGGCGACGTGATTGGCTGGATAGGCAACGAAAAAGAAAATGGGTTCTGGCCGCCTCATCTCCACCTGCAAATCAGTATTGAAGACCCCGGAAGGGCCGATATGCCCGGTGTTGTATTTGAAGAAGATCTGCAAGAGGCCATGAAACGTTATCCCGATCCCCGTTTCATGCTGGGCTCAATTCCTGAAAGTTAACCTGTTTATCATGAATATTCCGGACTTAATCCTGTTACGGAAGAAACTGCATCAGAACCCGGAATTGTCGGGAAATGAACATCGGACATCCGGACGAATAGTGGATGTTATCCGAAAATTTAAGCCCGATCAGATCATAGAAAACCTTGGCGGTTACGGTATTGCTTTAATTTTTAACCCGGCCTCTTTAAAATATGATAAAACGGTTCTGTTTCGTGCCGAACTGGATGCATTGCCATTATCTGAAGAAACAGAGTTGCCATATCGATCAAAATCTGGCACCTTTTTTTGAAAATGATTATTCAGGTAAATTTGCCATTACATTTATAAAAATGGGAGAACCTGCTTTCGGGATGAGTCCGGGTGAAGCTACCGTCGGAATCACCCTCAGAGCGGCAACTGATAAAAAGTTGCAGGAAGCGATAAAAATTACAGAATCAGTTATCATTCAAATGAGAGAGCAATTTAATGGCTCCATTTCATTTTCAAAAAAAGAACCGTTTTCGGCTGTAATCAACGACCAACATGGGGTAAATGTGGTAAAAAATGCTGCACGGGAATCAAGCCTGAAACTTGAAGAGCTTCCGGAACCATTTCCCTGGAGTGAAGATTTTGGCGCATTTCGTGAAAAATTTCCAATTACACTTTTCGGAATAGGGGCCGGGCAAAAAAGTGCACCGCTTCACTCGGAAAGTTATGATTTTAATGACAACCTGATAGCAACCGGAATTACCATATTTGAAAAAATCGTCGAACTTGTATGAACCGTGTAAATAAATCATTAGTCTGGCTGAACCCGATAAACACAAAACACAAATACTCCACAACCAATTGTCGGGCAACCAGGCAATTCAGCATAATACCGGTAAATTTATGAAGCATCGTTTTCTACAGCCTTCCGTCATTGAACTCAATTCCAGGGCACTGGAGAATAACATCCGTTTTCTGAAAAGGATTGCCGGCAAATTTGTACGAATTTCATCAGTGATTAAAGGAAACGCATATGGACATGGCATTTCGACGTTTCTGCCAATAGCAGAAAAAGCCGGAATAGATCATTTTGCAGTTTTCAGTGCCAATGAAGCGTATTCGGCTATCAGGCATAAAAACAAGGATTCAACACGGGTTATGATTATGGGAATGGTGAGAGATGATGAGATGGAATGGGCTGTAGAAAATGATGTTGAATGTTATATTTTTGAAGAAAAAAGACTCAAAGCTGCCATTGCTGCTGCAAAAGTTAATAAAAAGAAAGCTTCAATACATTTACAGATCGAAACCGGAATGAACCGGACAGGATTTCAGGAAAATGAATGGGAAAGAATTTTTGAAATAGTTAAAGCTAACTACAGTTTACTCTCTTTGGAAGGGATATGCACTCACTACGCCGGCGCAGAATCTGCAGCAAACTATTTCAGGATTTTGAAACAAGACAGACAATTTCAAAAAGCAATTATGATTGCAGAAAAAGTTCTTGATAAAAAACCGGCTGCACATGCTTCAAGTTCTGCAGCGTTTCTCACACACCCCGATAAACACTACAATATGGTGAGAATTGGAATTGCGCAGTACGGTTTCTGGCCCAGCCGCGAAACGTTTATACATCATATCAAAACAGAGAACCTGGATGAGGGATTCGATCCGCTTGAGCGGGTTATGACATTAAAGAGTGAAATCATGAGTATAAAACAGGTTAAAACCGGTGAATTTATCGGGTATGGCAACATATATCTTGCCGGCCGCGATATGACTATTGCTACCGTACCTGTTGGCTATACTCATGGATTTGGGAGAAATCTCACAAATACCGGTTATGTGCTGGTACATGGAAAGCGCTGCGGAGTAGTTGGCCTGGTGAACATGAATATGATCACCATCAATGTTACACACATCCCAAATGTGCAAAAAGGGGATGAAGTGGTATTGATAGGAAAACAGGGTAACGACGAGATTACTGTTGCTTCATTTGGTGAAATGATCAATAACCTGAACTACGAAGTACTGACCCGTATTCCGGATTCCATTCCAAAGATTGTCTGTAGTAACGCTTAATTGCATTTCAATTTATGAAGGTGTTACCTTAAAAAACCCGATCTTTTATCGCTGATCAGTCAAAAAAAAATTTATGAAAAGTACGGCCATCCTATTGACTAGCCTGATGATATTCTGTAATGCAACGGCACAGAATATGCGAATTCATTACGACGATTATCTGGATGCTATCGGGTATGGGGATGAAGGGATTGTTATGCGAAGCATACTGAATCACGGACTCATGGACCGTTTTCCCGGTGAATCTGACGATTTTTACAGTCACCGATCTTCATTTTTTGCAATGATCTTATTGGTAAACGGTGTACTGCCATATCACATCTATCAACTTGAAGAGGAAGGAATTGATCTTATCCATGCGATAACTTCGGATGTGAGGCCGTTCACTGAACAATCGCTTTTCGCAGATGCCGGTGTGCTGGCCGAGGTGATCAATGTAGAGACCGGAAGGCCGGAAAATGATGGTTTTGATGTGACGGTTACGATTAAAACCGAACAATTTTTAAAAGGCAGTGCACCATCTGACACCCTGTACCTGCGCCAGCGAAATTTATCTCGATTATCCGACAGTGCAACACGACCTGAGGCAGGCAACAGATACCTCTTTCTATTATCAAGCGGGATGTATCAGTACCAGACGGCCAACTATCAGTTTGCTGAATCGGGTGAAGCCGAAGTGAGAAAACCACAGACAGGCTTAGAGGATACGTTTGTAATTTACAGGATGTATCCTTTCAGAAACGGACGGTTACAATTTTCGCATCAGGATTATGAAACAGTTGAACGGGAGCTAAGGATTACAGACAGGTTATTAAACCCGGATTAAGCATTAGACTTCCGAAGTCTTGCGGAGCATCGGAAGGAACCTTCATAGGTTAACAAATCAAAAATTTAAAAAAACTTGAAAGACTTCGGAAGTCTATTAGATCTAATGCGTAATTTGGGTTAAATAATGTAAGACAAGTTATCTTTTTTTAAGGGCAATATCTGAAGAGCAGATCCGGAAAATCGCCAGCTAACGCTCTTATTGCGTCTAATTTTACTCTGTTATGGTAATTGTTAACGTGAAATGGAAGATCAATGAATAAATAAAGTTGAGCCAAATTGATAAATCTTCTAATAAATGTTAAGCTTTTCAAATATTTTTAAGTAGTTGTTATTATTTCATTTATTAAATAACCAGATTGTTTTCAATTTAAGTAACCGTATGTAATTTATTGAGTTATTGTATTTATCCACTTTTTAGTACTCTCCGAATATTGGAAACGCTTCTTTTGTCTGCGCTTAAAAAAGTTATACAATATAGTTGAAATGCGTTTATTCTTGTGCTAAATTATGCCTTCAACCGGAAAGGTTGGCTTTTAACCAGGCATTTAGTATTTGTGAAGGACATAATATCCAGAACATTTGCGTACCTTTGTGATCATCAATTATCTAAATAAGATTTATAATCTTAACACATCTTATCTGAAATTCTTAATGTCTTTCCGGGATTGGTCTATGAATTTTAGATGTATTTTCAAACCAAAACAATAACCTATGAGGTCTTATATGAAATATAAGCTACTGACAATGTTAGCATGTGCCTTGTTCTTTTCGCTGAATGCATACGCACAGGTGAATATTACAGGTACAGTAACAGACAGAAATACTGGTGAATTGCTTCCCGGTGTAAATGTGTTCGTACAACAGTTACAGCGAGGTGATGCCACCAATATTGACGGTGAATTTTCAATAGCAAATGTGCCATCCGGTACATATACGCTTGTTGTTACATTCATCGGCTATGAAAGGTACCAGACATCACTTACCGTTGGTAATGTGGATCTGAACCTTGATATTGAACTTACTCCTACAATCACTGCACTTGATGACGTTGTTGTTACCGCTTTCGGTATCCAGCGCGAATCGAGAGCTTTGAGCTATGGTGTATCCCAGGTAACCGCTGAAAGTATCGGCCGAAGAACCGAGTCTGACGTAGTACGTTCACTCTCCGGTAAACTTCCTGGTGTGAATATAACCAACACAAGTGGTGTTACCGGAACAGGTACAAACTTCATTATCAGGGGCTTTACTTCGATTACCGGTTCTAACCAGCCGCTTTTTGTGGTAGACGGTGTAACTTTTGATGGAAGTTCAAACTCCGGTAGTGGTTTTGCCATTGGTGGAGGTTCGCTAACTTCTCCAAACCGTTTTCTTGATATTGATCCCAAAAACATCGAGAGCGTTTCAGTTCTTCGTGGATTGAATGCTACCACTCTATATGGTGAGCAGGGCCGTAATGGTGTGGTAATCATTAACACCAGGAGCGGCAGCCAGACTGCAGCTTCAGAAACAGGTTTTGAAGTTACATTTGAACAGGGAATTCAGGCTGTACAGATTGCCAGCCGTCCGGATTACCAGAGTTCATACGGAATTGGCTTCGACCAGAATTTCGGATGGTTCTTCAGTAACTGGGGCCCGCGTTTCGATACCCAGAATTCAGCCCGTTTTGGAAACTCTTTCCTCGGATTTGATGATGATGGCACTGTATTAGTGCGCCACCCGTTCGCAACCTCGGCTATTGGCCTTCAGGATGCATTCCCTGAACTGGCAGCTTCACCTTACAGATATCAGGCGTACGATGACCCGATCGATGCATTCTTCCGTACTGGAATTGGTTCCAATACATCATTAAATATTTCTGGCGGCATTGAAGACCTCCGGCTTAACGTGAATTATTCCCGTTTTTATGAGGAAGGCTTTACACCCGGAAACAACCTTGAAAGAAATGCATTCGGGCTTGGAGCTTCTTACCAGGTATCACCAAGATTAAGGGCAAGTACATCATTCAACATGAGCCTTACAGATATGGTAACTCCACCACTCGCAGCCGGTGGGGGTAGCGGCCCTGCAGCTGTTGGCGGAACTTCTTCAGTTTTTGCTGATGTTTTCTATACACCCAGATCCATTGACCTGAAAAATTTACCTTTCACCAACCCTATTACCGGTGGCCCGGCATATTACAGGGCAGGTAATGACATTCAGAATCCTTTCTGGACCGTTGAAAACAACATCATTAGTAATGTTACCGACCGGTACTTTGGCCGTACTGAATTCAATTACCAGATCATGGATGGCTTGAACGCAATCTACCGATTGGGATATGACAGCTATACCGAGAATTATGAGTTCAGGCTGAACAAAGGGAACGTGGACAATGATGATATTGCAGAAGGTTTATACCAGACATTTAAGTCTCGTAGTGTAAACTGGGAACACAACCTGAACATTCTCTATGATTTCCAGTTAACCGAGGATATTTCTCTGAGCGGCCTTGTTGGTGCACAATACCAGGAGTCTGATTTTGAAAGAGATGGTATTGAAAGCCAGAATCAGATCATCTTCAATTTCTTTGAGCATGCCAACTTTACAGATCAGGCAGCAACCAACTTCTTTAATAATAATGACATTCAGTTCCGTTCTCAGAGACAAACTGCAGGTGTATTTGTTGATGCAACAGTTGGTTTCAGGGACTATGTGTACCTGAACCTGAGTGCAAGAAACGACTGGTTCTCTACACTTGAAGTAGATAATCGTTCCATTCTTTATCCGGCAGCGAGTGTCTCGTTTATTGCATCGGATGCATTCAATATTACCAGTGATGTGCTTACGTACCTGAAGATCTACGGTGGTTATGGAACTTCAGCCGGTTCACCAAGCCCATATAGCACACGAAATACTCTGGGTTCCAATGCCCGTGCTTTTGTTAACCGTGCAGGTACCGTATTAACAGGAAACAACACAAGTGCATTCCTTGGTAACCCCAACCTGAAGCCTGAGCTTCACAGTGAGTGGGAAATTGGTGTTGAAACCCGCCTTTTCCAGGGCCGTGTTGGATTGAATGTAATTTATTATGACAAAACCACAACCGACCTTATTACACAGGCGCCACTTGATCCATCAACAGGATTTACCTCTACACTGGTTAACATCGGTGAAGTTGCAAACCAGGGCCTTGAAATTGAAGCTAATGCTACCCCTCTTAACAGGCCATTCCGTTGGGATGTTGGTGTAAACTTCTTTACCGATGCATCTGAAGTGAAAGCACTGAGTGACGATCTTGAAGAAGTGCAAATCGGTGGTGGTTTTACTACAAGGGGTAATTTTGCGATTCCAGGATATACACTTGGAATCATGAAAGGTTCTGTAATAGAACGTACTGCTGATGGTACTCCGATTGTAGGTACCGATGGTAACTACATCGAGCAGGCTGAACTTGGAATTATTGGAAACCCGAATCCAAAATACACAATGGGTTTTTCTAATACATTCAGCTATAGGGGTGCTTCTCTCTCTTTCCAGATCGATTATCAGCAAGGTGGAGATATTTTCAGCACCTGGATCAGCACTCTCTTTGCAAGGGGACTGACAACCGACACCGACAGGGTACCACGGGATAATACCTTTATTCTGCCTGGTGTACAAGCTGATGGTTCTCCGAACAATGTTCAGATGACGATCTCCGGTGTAATGTTCAGTAACTTTGGTTTCGGTTCTGATGAGCTAAGAGTATATGATGCCACACACGTACGGTTGAGTGAACTATCATTCAGCTACGATCTGCCGCTTGCCATTATCAATGCAACACCATTTAACCAGGTAACCCTGTCACTGACAGGAAACAACCTGTGGTTCTTTGCACCAAATGTACCAGAAGGCAGTGGTTTTGACCCGAACGTAAACTCAATCGGAGTTGGCAACGCGAGGGGCTTTGAATACCTCACCGGACCAAGTGCACGTCGTTTTGGCGGAAGCATCCGGGTACGTTTCTAATAAGAATCTGAAAACAAATTGATTATGAAATCACTATCAAAAATTATAGCTGTTACACTGCTGTTTTTATTTACAGTACAGTGTGAAGTGATCGACACGGGACTGCTCGACAGCCCGAATGCGGTAACACCAGATAATGTGGACGCAAACTTCCTGCTGAATAATATTCAGCTGCAGGCTCGCGGTATCTATACCGGTTCTGCATTAAGAGGTGCTCAATTGACAAGGCAGCGCCGGTTATTCGGTGGTACCTACGCAGCGGCTTATGTGCCACAAGACATGAACGCTGTACATCAAACAACATATTCAAGCGTATTTATTGATGTTCAAAACCTTTTACCTATTGCAGAGGAAAATGAGCAGTACTTCCATATGGGTATGGGACAGTTCTTTAAAGCATTTGGACTCATCACTATGGTTGATATGTTTGGGGATATGCCTTTTTCTGAGGCACTTAATGCCGATATATTTAATCCAAGGCTGGACGATGGTGCAAGCATCTATGCTGCAGCTCTTGACCTGCTCGATCAGGCCATTGTGAACTTCCAACGTGAAGACAGGCTGGCATTCCCACCTGACCTGTACTATCCACAATTCAGTGGCGATGCGAAAGTTGAAGCTTGGGTAAAGGCAGCCAACACTCTCAAACTGAAAGCGTATGTAAATATGCGTCAGGTTGATCCGGGTGCAGCAACTGCAGGAATCAATGCCCTTCTTGCTGATGAGATCGGAATGATTACATCTCCTGCACATGACTTTACATTCGAATATTCAACAAATGATACTAATCCAGACAGCCGCCATCCGTTGTTTACCAACAACTATCTGAATGGTGCAAACGACTATATTGGCCTTAGTATCATGCACATGATGCTCTTTGATAAAGTTGCTCGTGACCCACGGATAAGATATTATTTCTATCGGCAAAGACTGCAAAATACAAATGATATCAATGAACAGTCATGTCTGGCAGCAAGCGCTCCTGGCCACTTCAATGAGGATGACCCCTGGTGCCAGCTTGTTGAGGGTTATTGGGGCAATGGTCACCTGAACACGGAAGGTATTCCACCTGATACATTTGCCAGAACTGTATTCGGTGTTTATCCCGCAGGCGGACGTTTTGATGCCAATCAGGGACAGGGTGTAAACCAAAATATGGGTTTACAAGGTGCAGGTATACAGCCTATGCTTATGTCGTTCCTAACTCACTTCCTGCTTGCTGAAGCAGCACTTACTCTTGATGGTGTGGCTTTGGATGCTCGTCAGCTTCTTGAAGACGCTGTCCGGCTCTCAATACAAACCGTTCATGCGTTTGGTGCTCCTGTTGCAGAGGCTGATTTTGTCCCAACACAGGCTATTATTGATGCTTTTGTTAGCGAAGTAATGGCGCAGTATGACGCACAACCGCTCAGAACCATAGCGAAAGAGCTCTATATAGCTTCTTTCCCGGGCGGCATGGAAGCGTGGAACGTAATGAGAAGAACCGGTTTCCCGAACAGGGAAGATGGTATTCAGCCTGCACTGAACGCAAGTCCAGGCAATTGGTATCGTTCTCTTCCTTATCCAGCCAACCTTGTTAACAGGAACAGCAATGTTTCTCAGAAAGCTGGTGCAGCTCCAAACCATATCCGTGTATTCTGGGATGTGAGAGGTGCAGATGACGAATTTGACTTTTAAAACCCAAAGGGATAAACACATGAAATTATTTAAATATTCAACAATCATTGTACTGCTGACTTTTATCTCAGCATGTTCAGTAAACGAGGATAAATTTCCGATCCCGTTAGATACAGTGTTGAACACAAACGGTGCTTATCTTACGGTACTGAATGTGGAGACAGCGATCTTCGACATCCTGGATCTCGATAACGCAGCTTATGTATTTAACGGTGAAATATTTGACCGTGAGCAAGGTAATCTCGTACAAAATGTTCAGTTTTATGCGAGCTACACATCTATCGATGGTGCAACATTACCTGAAACATCATCTCCATTCAAAACCCTTGAAAGAAACGCATTCACAGCAGGGGAAAGCGGCCTGCCACAAGCACGAATTGAAGTAAGGATTCTGGATGTGATGGCTGCCTTGGGACTTACAGCTGACGATATATCACTTGGAGACAGGTTTAATATCCGCTGGGTATTGAATCTTACTACAGGCCAGTCGTTCACACGTGGTGATGCCAGCCCTGATGCCGAGGGTGCCTTCCGTACCCCATATCAGGCGAACGTCAGTGTTCTTGCAGTACTGCCTCCAGACCTCTTTGTTGGTTCGTACCAGTTTGAGCAGATGAACGGAGGTGTATTTGGATGGTGGGCATTTTCGCAGGTATTCACTACCGATGTGTCAATAAATCCGGATAACACTGCTACCGGCCGTCTCTTCACTGCAGAGCCCTATGCACAAGACTGGGGTGGGCTGGCTCAGATCACAGTACCGTTTAACATTGGTGTAACCATAGCATGGGCAGGTGGTTCTGAAGGTACTGGCGTTGGACTTGGATGCGGCGGGCCGGGACTCGCGATAGGCCCAGCCACACAAGGTGCAAGTCCGGATCTCAGTGATGACAGCGCATTTACCCTATGGTTAGGTGACAACGTACGTGGAGATTGCGGAGCTCCTCCGGTAGACGTACGACTGGAAGCTACCAAGCAGTAACTTTCATTTAGATTTACAAAAAAAGCCGTCCAGACTTTATTGTCAGGACGGCTTTTTTCATTTAAGAACACAGCTGTTCACTTTTGCCTATGGTAAAACGTTTTAGAATTTTAAAAAAATCTTTATTTCTGATGTTTCAGGACGGATGAATTCACATATATTCAGGGAGATCCCTCGACTTCGACCTTTTACGCTATCGCTGCAAAGGTCTACGCTCGGGATGACAGGTGCACTTGGTATACCAGGCGGCGCAGACAAATCCCGGTATATCGAAATCGTAATGCGCCGCCCATTGATTAAAACCGCTCCTGTCATCTCGAGCGAAGTCCAGGCGGCGTATTTCCGCCTGGACGAAGTCGAGAGATCTCGCTGCGCGGGGAAAAGATGAGCCATTTGTTTGGGGAATTCATTTTTTTTAAAACGTTTTACCATAGACACAAGTGGACAGATATGATTTAAGAACACACTTCTTTGAACTGGTTTTTTTAATATTGCATATTTTCGTAGTCGCCATCAATAAACCAATTACTGTGAGTTAAATAGCTAATTACTTTGTCATAATGCGGGCTAAACATATACTGCGAAACAAATTACTTCTCATACCGGTAGTGGTCATACTATTAGCCGGATGCAAATGTAATAACGATTTAGACTGGATCGTAATGGAGGGATATCGTTACGCTGAATTACGTACATCGTGGTTTGGCAGTACAGGTTTTGAGCCACTTGGTAATGATCAAACAGGTATCACGTTCAGCAATACAATTACTATGGATGGATTACTGCGAAACCGTCACTACATGAACGGATCAGGTGTAGCAGTAGCCGACATCAATGGCAATGGATTAGTGGATATCTATTTTGCAAGCCTTGAAGGATCCAACAAACTCTATCAAAATCTGGGAAATTACAGATTTCGCGATATAACCGATGAAGCAGGTGTAGCACATATCGGCTTTAATTCTACCGGTGTAGTTTTTGCAGATGTTACAGGCAACGGATCACCCGATTTGTTGATTAGTTCAATGACAGAAGGCAATGTGCTTTATACCAATGATGGTTCCGGAAAATTTACCCTCAAGGAAAACAGCGGCCTTGGCAGAAGCAATGGCGCTCATACACTGGCATTGGCCGATGTTAACGGAAATGGCTTTCTCGATCTGTACATAACCAACTATCGAGACAGATCTGTAAAGGATATTTACCCGGCATCAGAAATCACAAATGAAAAAACAAACCTGATAACTGAAGACACGATTTCCATACATCCCGAATTCGAGGAGTATTTTGGAATCGTATATATAGAAGGAAATCCGGTACGGGTAGAAAAAGGAGCAAAAGATGAACTATACCTCAATCAGGGTAATGGCACATTTATTCTTGCTGACGAGATGAAAACCTTTTTTGATGAACATGATGTATCGATTGGAATGTTTGAAGATTGGGGATTAACGGCTACTTTTGCCGATCTCACCGGTAATGGCATGCCAGATATTTATGTAGCGAATGATTTCTGGACACCAGACCGGTTTTGGATCAACAGGGGAGACGGTACGTTCAGATTAATCAAAAACCATGCGATCAGGAGCATGAGTTTTTCAGCTATGGGAGTGGATGTATCTGATATCAACAGAGACGGAAGGATGGACATTATGGTAACAGAAATGTTCAGTACATACCACAACCGGAGAATGAGACAAACATCCCAAAGTATCGTAAATGATGAAGACAGGGCGATGAATAATCAAAATTCTGTTTTTCTGAACAGGGGTGATGGAACGTATGCAGAAGTTGCAAACTATACAGGGCTGCACGCTTCAGACTGGTCATGGGCTACCCATTTTTTGGATGTTAACCTGAATGGCTTCGAAGACCTGATAGTGGCTACAGGCTATCTGAACGATTATCTGGATATGGACACCCAATTCCGGTTAAATGAGATGAGGAACAGAAACCTTCCGATATTAAGAGATGGAATATTTGAATATCCTGAGCTCAAGGTTAATAATAAAATATTCAGAAATAATGGTGACTTGACATTCGAAAATGTGAGCCGTGAATGGGGCTTTAAGGAAGAAGATATTTCTCTTGGTGTGGCCCTGGCAGATTTGAATAATGACGGATATATGGATTTGGTCATTAACCGGATGAACGACCCGGCCATTATCTACAGGAATATGAGTAACGCGCCAAGAATTGCAGTCAGATTGAAGGGAAAATCGCCCAATACAGCGGGTATTGGTGCGAACATTATCCTCGAAGGCGGGCCAGTGAGGCAGCAGAAGCAGATGAGGTCGGGGGGAAATTATAATTCCGGATCCCAGGAACAGGTGGTTTTCGCAGCAGATAAAAGGAACCGGAATCACCGTATTATTGTAGAGTGGCCAAATGGTAAAATAAGCAGCATAGAAGGTGTTCGCGCCAACCGGATTTATGAAATTGATGAGTCATCCGCACTCCAAAAACCTGATGATAAAAATGAAGAAATTCCAGTGCCTATGTTTAGTGATATTTCATCACTACTTTTGAATCATATTCATCATGAAGATCCGTTCAGTGACGATATGTACCAGCCACTTAAACCCATGGAGATGAACCGGCTTGGCCCTGGTACCGTATGGATGGATATTACAGATAATGGGTTTGACGACCTGATCATCACTACGGGTAAAGGCGGTGAACCGGCGCTATTCTTGAATAATATGGATGGATCCTTTATCCGAAATGAGTTATCTCCGTTTACTGACATTGCTAAAGGAGATCAGGCAGCCATACTCTCATGGCGTGAAGATAATACGATCAGGATCGTCACAGGTAAAGCCAATCTGGAACAGCAGCGTCCAACGGTGCCTTCCGCTTATATCTATACAATTGAGGAAATGGAGATTGTACATATTGATACCATTCCGGGTGTCCATTCAACAACAGGCCCAATTGCGGCAGCGGACATCAATGGAAATGGAAGGATTGACCTGTTTATCGGTGGCAGATTTGTCCCAACCATCTATCCGAGAGATGCGGATTCAAGAATTTTTTTAAATCACGACGGCAGATTTATTCCGGATGAACAGAACGGGGAAATTTTCAGAGAACTGGGTCTTGTAACCGCTGCACTTTTCGCTGATTTTACAGGAAATGGTTATCAGGATCTGCTTATAAGCCAGGAATGGGAATCTCTGCGGCTCTTTGCAAATGAGAGAGGCACTTTCAGGGAAATAACTTCTGAATTTGGTCTTGATGCATACAAAGGCTGGTGGCAGGGTGTTACTATAGGTGATTTTACAAATAATGGTTTTCCGGATATTGCAGCAGCAAATATTGGCCTCAATACCCCATACCAAATAACCGGTGGTTTCGGGCCACGTATGTATTATGATGACATTAACTGGGATGGAAGGCTAAATATCATTGAAGGCTATTACGATGAAGAGTTCTCTTCATTTGTGCCAAGAAGGCGTCTGCACGATTATCCATCGGTGCCTACAATACTTCAGCAGGTGCGGTCGCACACAGAATATTCCGAAGCTGACCTGAGTACAATTTTCGGTGTTGACTTCTCAGATGTTCCATATAAGGAAATCAACACTTTACAACACATGGTATTTTTGAATGATGGTGAAACCTTTACCGCCAGGCCGCTTCCCCAAAAAGCCCAGTTTGCTGCAGCTTTCCATGTTGGGGTTGCAGATTTTGACAATGACGGAAATGAAGACCTGTTTATCAGCCAGAACAATTTTCTTTATCCGGGGTATATTCCCAGGTCTGATGCTGGCAGGGGCCTTATTTTGATGGGTGATGGAAACGGAAGCTTTACCCCGCTCACCGGATCAGAAAGCGGCATAAAAATTTATGGCGAACAGAGAGGTGCTGCATTCAGTGATTTCAACAGGGACGGAAGAACTGATATTGTTGTTACACAGAACAGGGGCGAATCAAAACTCTACCTGAATGAGACTGAAAAACAGGGTATTTCGGTGAAACTGAGGGGCAGTACTACCAATCCTGGTGCTGTAGGTGGTTCAGTACGCCTAATATATCCGAATGGAAGTAAAGGACCAAAAAGATGGATTATGACAGCTTCGGGTTATTGGTCACAGAATAGCAAAACACAAGTACTTGGGTATCATGAATGGCCGGATCAGGTTGAGGTTATTTGGCCTGATGGAACCCGGGCAACAGTTGTAGTTGAAGAAGGTAAATGGTTTTACGAGATCTGGTATTGAGGGCAGCAAATCGTGCTACTTTTTTGTGCATTGCATGACCAAATTTCGACAGATCTCTATTCCTGATAACAAGTTTGGAATTTATACACTCCACACTCCAGGATTCCACAGTTAGACATTTCAAAAAACCGGGACACTAACATTACTCCGCTTTTTGCTGATTGATAAGTTTAGTGCTAATACGTATAATACACGTAAAAAAATAATCCATGCAGAAAAAATTGACAATAACAGTGGATGAAGAAGTTTACAAAGGACTGTATAAGGTTGTTGGGCCACGTAAAATCAGTAAATTTGTTGAGGATTTAGTACGTCCGCATGTAGTGAGACCAAATTTGGAATTAGCTTACAAAGAAATGGCGAAAGACAGAGAACGGGAAGAGAAGGCTCTTGAGTGGGCTGAAGCTACCTTTAAAGATATCGAAGATGAAAAGGGGTGAGGTTTGGTGGGTAAATTTTGACCCGTCAGTTGGTGGTGAGATCAAAAAAAAACGTCCTGCTGTTATTGTAAGTAATGACGGTTCAAATAAATTTCTCAACCGGGTGCAGGTAATTCCACTAACCAGTAATACGGGTCGTCTATATCCCAGTGAAGTATTAGTATTCTTTGACGGTAAAGAGGCAAAATCCATGGCAGACCAACTGACAACAGTGAGTAAGTTGCGATTATTCAAACGCGGTGGCACCCTTTCAGAAGATGAAATGCACAGAATTGATGAAACCATCAAAATGCAATTAAATCTTTTTTAATTTCTCGTTTATTAAACAACGAAAATTGCTATTTGCGAAGTACCACATAACGCGAAGTGTGGTGCCTCTGCAGTCACACTAATCCGCTTCAACGCTGAACATAGGGATCCCTCACGGGGCAGAAGTTCACTATTGTTCGCATACTGTCAGGTTTTCGCTGGGCGATTCTGTAAGTCCTTGCTATAGGCTGCGGTGAATAACGGTGCCGGTGAGCCAGATTTGCCGCTGCCTGTGTTCAAGGGCATGAAATTCGGTTCTGCGGTGAAGCAAGTAATGATTAAACGGGAAAAATTCGTTTGGCGCACGATGCCTGTTGAACTGGAAGTTACGTTGAGGATCCCCAATATTATGTGTATATGACCAGATTAACGTATTCCTTCTGGCCTCAATATACCACGGCGGCCCGTAAAGGATATAGATCATGCCGCGGTCGGTTTTCCAGCCCTCCTTGAAATTGGTAAACTGCATATTTGCCTGTTCAACCCTCGAATAAAAGAGATTAATAACATCTCTGGCATCCCGTATGCTTCCAAGATGGCTTAACCAGAAACGATCCATCTCTTCTTTAAGAGAGTCAGGGTCGCTTATTTTCATCAATTGTTCATGTTCACGCCCGTTCATCAGGTATATCAGCGGCTCAGCCAATTCATGAGGCGTCATCAATGTGGGGTAGTTCTCGGAACGGATGGCAAAATCCCTTGCCTTGAACAGCTCGTTACCATCGAGTGTAACCGTTCTGACCTCGAAACGGTAATTCCCCCTTTCCGGAAGCAGATACTTGAATTCAATCAGAACACTTCCTGGTTGGTCGAGAATTCGCGTGGTTTCATCCACAATGCGCCTGCTCCTGTAATCTATACCTTTATAGGGAAGCGTATTGGGGATAAGGTTATTTGCCGACATAGGCAAAGCCGGATTTAAATCGGCAGGAAAATAAAGCAGCCGGGAAATAATTGTGAGCGGATTTTCCGTATCATGGTTTGTAACCTGAAATTCAAATCTAAGGCTGTCGTTTGAGGCAGTTACGTCATATGTTGTAATTGGTATGAATGAAGGATTAATGAGATCCAGATTCATTCCGGACATCCGGATAGCGGTAAGATTATTCTCCGGACGATCAGGATCAGGGATGTAGGCATCAGTTTGACGGATAATTTCCCTGCCTGTAGCTGTATCTTTCACGGATACAAGCACTGTAAACCTGCCCGGTTCCACCACCACTTCCTCAGTAAAGGTGAACATTTGTTGATGTAACAGGAATGGCCTCACCTCTGATTCGATTTGAAATTCTCGCAAAATATTCTCCGTTTCACCCGTATCCATATTTGCGATCCTTATTGCGAGTTCAATTACTGCAAGATCTTTGCCTCCGGTATTTCTGAAAATAAGGCTGCCGTAACCGATATCGGTTGTTACTTCTATCACAGCTTCATCCCTGATATTCAGATATCCAAGAGCAGATATACGAACATCCGGATAGCCTTCCCTGAAATTGTAATCAGATCCTCGTTCAATGTTTGGATTTTTTGTCTGAACACAACCCAGTATGAGTATCATGATGAACGGTAAAAGCCATATTGTATAAAAACCTTTCAGCATCAGTTCAAAATAGGGTTGATTGAATCAAGCCTTCAACTTTAAAACGGCATGATTATCCGGATCATTATCCGGATTAATGAAACTGATATTCTATGAATTCAGACACTAAATCAATCAAAATTTAAAAAAAAAAATGAATTACTAGGGTAAAAAGATATTACAGTTTTCTATGCGAATTCAGTAAGCACTTCTTCAAGGAGTTCTTTTGATTGTACCGTACTTATTTTGGCACCCAATTTCATCAAAAAATGGTAGAGGCCAAGATGTACCCGTGTAGTGTAGATAAAGTGTTTATTACCACGAGGTTCGGTGGTAACGGGTGCATTTCTTGTATAATTACGTATCAGATCCTTATATTCATTATCTCCAAAATCAAAGGAATCATCAAGATAAGGCATTGCAAATGTAAACCCGTAGTGTTTACAAAACTCGTAAAACTCTTTTTCTTTAGCGTTGGTTTCCGGGTTATCCTTCAGTACTTCAAGACGATTATAGAGCTCAAGAATTGCCTTTTCGTCACGATTGAGATGAGTTGGCAGCAATCGGAGATAATTGATAAAAAAATCTTCCGGAAACTTTTTCACGCACCCGAAATCAATCACACCAAGTTTGCCATCGGGTGTAAATAGAAAGTTACCCGGATGGGTATCAGCATGCACTTCGTCCCTGTCTTTGATTTGGTTATGAAAAAAATCCCAAAAAATCTGACCATAATGATCTTTTTCAGGCTGAGCAGGATTGCCTGTCAGGAATTCATCCAGATGCACCCCATCCACAAAAGACATCGTCAGAACACGTTCTGTTGACAACTCCGGAATCCATTCAGGTGTTATAACTTTTTCGTTTGAAAAGCGCTTGTGGAAACGGTTGATGGACTCACCTTCACTTATATAATCGGTTTCCAATAACAGGGTAGTTTTTACTTCATCGATGTATGGATCCACTTCAGATCCGCGTGGGAGAATGCTTTTAAACAGAGTTCGCGCAAGAGCAATATCTGAAGCAATGGTTTCCCGCACTCCGGGATATTGTATTTTAATTGCAATTTTCTTCCCGTTTTTTAAAGTTGCCTTGTGTACCTGTCCGATAGAAGCAGCTGCAATAGCTTCCGGGTCAAAATCATTAAAGAGAAATTCAGGAAATTTTCCGAGTTCCTGTTTGATGATTGCTCGAACCAGCGATTTATTAATCGGGGGAACCTTGTATTGTGCTTTTGTCATCACTTCAGAGAATTCTGTGGGTAGAAATCCCTGGTCAATACTGAAGGATTGGGCAATTTTTAAAGCAGTGCCACGGAGCTTGGTAAACTCACCAAATACATCTTCTGCTGTTTTACGGTGAAGTTCAGATTTATTTTTTTTACCCAGTGCAAGTGATTTCAGATAATGTTCGGCATAATTTTTACCCACTTTGAAACCGGTTTTTGCAAAGATCTTGCCGCGCTGGTATTTGGTTGAAGGAAATGTTTCCATGAATTTGCTTAAAATTTCAAAAATTAACTTTTACTGATCATTTTGCTGAAGGGTGATTGATAAAAGAGAAATTTTGTAAAGTCGAAACCTCTGTCGATTATTTTTGAATAATAAATTTCTTCAATGAGTGAGCACCATTTGTCAATAAGCGCCATGCTGTTCACGTAGTTTTGGCTTTGGTCATTCATCCAAAACAAAATCAAACCATGGAAATGGCAAAATATGCTCTGATAAAGAAAACGCCCCTTGCACAATGATGCAGTCGAAGATATTTGCACATCGGCGGAAAAAATTTCTTCAAGGCTTCTAACAAAAGTTTTCTGAAATCCACTGCTGCAATTTGGGCTCAAGATCCTTTCCTTGTAAGTAAGTAAAACAAATTCCCGATGCTGCTGGAATTGATCAATCAAAAGATAGAACAGGTTGCTCATCTTTTCAGAGAGTGAAAAATCGGAATACCCTTTGATTTGCTTCAAGTCTTCAGCGAATAACAGAAGCCTTGATTCATAAAAATAATCGAGTATTGCAGACCGGTTTGGGAAATGGCCGAAAATCACAGAGGGTTCGATATCCAACTGCTGTGCAAGAGATTGAATGGTAAATCTGTTATTTTCGATATATCTCGATGCGGAAGCATCTGCAATCTTAATTTTTAATTTCGTTTCTTTATCCATAATTCAAACGGTTCGTGAACGCCTTCTGAACGTGTTTAGTTTTATCGGTTATAACACATACCGGATATATAAAGGTTCAAATGATTTTAAAATCTATCCGTAACCCAAGCCCCTTTAAAAGAGATGTACTCTTTTTAAGCCTGGTGGGTATTTTTATTACGTCTCTGGTACTCGGGAATATTGTGGGTACTACAAAATTTGTGACAATTTTCTCCTTTGTAATGCCTGAATGGATGCAGGCAATAACTCCATCTCTGGTAAGAGACGGCAGCCTTTATACAATGAGTATTCCTGTTGGTTTGCTTGCCTATCCCTTTACATTTCTGGCTACTGATATGATTTCGGAGCTCTTTGGCAGGAAAAAGGCACAACTTGTTGTATGGATAGGTTTTTTCCTTAACATATACATGCTTCTGCTGATGAGTGTGGGCCACTGGTTTCCGAATACATATGGTGTAAGCGGAGGGTTGAATTTATTCGAAGGGGTATATGAATTTGTAATAGCGAATACAATTGCGAGCATGATTGCTTATCTGATTGCACAGTCTGTAGATGTTCGCCTGTTTCACTTTTGGAAGAGAGTTACAAAGGGGAAATATCTCTTTTTAAGAAACAATGGTTCTACAATGTTTTCACAGCTTGTAGACAGTACGGCAATTCTGAGTATTTTATATTTCAGCGGCAATCTCGGTGATAATATCACAACATTTGGAGCACTTGGGATACTTATTATCAACTCCTATTTGTTCAAATTCTTTTTCGCGCTGTTTGATACACCTCTTATTTATATATCCGTCTGGTTTTTTAAAGAGTATGATGAAGACCCCGACGGGTACAGCCTCTACGAAAATGAATTGGAGCCGCTCGCGGCAAAATAGTGCGACAGAATAGTCATCTGACGAGTTCCATCGAAAAACGAACCAATTACAAAATGAGAACATCCCCGAACGACTCGTCTGATGACTTGCGGGAATGGGAGTGCTGACGGTGAACTTAAGCGAGGCTCATCTTTTCCCCGTTCGTTGAATCAATGGGATTTTCTTGGGGTACTCAATAATCCGGTTCATGCCCCAGTTGTTTATAAGATCATTCGTTTACCTTTATACGATAAAATATCTGGAGTACACGTCAATCACATTCAGATACGCGTGATTGTGATGGACTTGTTTCCGAAAAAAATTCTGGGATCTATTTAAGACGATACCGGCACAAGGTGAAAACAATTCATCGATCCCGGTACCGTCTATTCCAGGCTTACAGCCTGGCCAATTGAAGGGAACCGCTATTCACCCACGAAGTGCAATCTCCTGATATATAGTTAATTTAAAATTCATTTAACGTTTTGAACAGATGTGTTTTAAAATAAAAATGCAGTACCTCGCGTTAGGAAATTGTGTGTCGTCATAAAAAATGTATCAGTTAATTGTTGACATTTGATGAGGACATGCGCTATATTTGTAATCCTTTTCCGGAAATGATTTCTACTGATATTCAGGGAAATTTCCGGAAAATTGTTCTTTTTCATACTGAAAGTGATAACCAGATTGTTTGATGGGTTAGGGTTAGATGATTTTCCAAGAGTGTATTTATACAGATTACAATGGAGAGTTTGATCCTGGCTCAGGACGAACGC
>PWLN01000335.1 GCA_003559375.1 Balneolaceae bacterium
TAGAAAATAAAACTTTAAAAACTCCACTTTTTCACCCCTCAAAAAATACGTTCCCTCGATGAACCCCGGCGTTCCCTAAATAAACCCCGGCGTTCCCTAAATAGACTCATTTTAATATTTTATTTGTTTTATATTGTTCCCGGGTTTTAATGTGTAGTATCTATACTGAAATTTCTCTTGAGAATATAAACACGAAACGGTAAGTGAATATGGAAAATGACATATTAAATTTAGTCAATTCTTTAGAAACTCCAAGCGCTATAATAAAAGCTGCTGCCCAATTAGATAAGAAAATCAGTTATGGACTGGCACAGTATATCATCTCTGCCAGGGAGCAATTGCCGGGGAAGCAATATGAGTCTACAGAACAGTTTTTTAAGATTGTCTCGAATCGGGTAGATATGTTAGATCCTCGTGGTCTCTTGTTTCCAGGGCATAAACAAAAAGATGAACCTTCAGTAGAAATCCCGATACTACTATTACCCCTGCAAATCGAAACCCGACTTGTCGGTACGGAGCTTCTCATCAGGATATCACCTGATGAGATATTTCTTGATAATCATAACGAACAACTTACCGCGAAAGAAATTGAACTTGGAAATCAATACCATTCAAAGAGCGCTGAAAGGGAAAGGCTTAATGCCTGGCTTGAAATTGCCCAGCGTTACGGAACTTATCGTGCAGCGTGGATAATAAAAGCGACTGATCCTAACTCAGATAAAACACCCATTCAGCATGATGATGATTGGGATAAACCGGCACGCTTTATCGGATTACCGGACAGGTTTGCTGTCTACGCTTATCTGGTTTCAGATGGTAAAGAAATCATTTTGGAGCCAGAAGAAATTAAGCCAATCGATAGAAATATAACCCTAATAAGGGATCCTTTGGATGAGAAATCATTCGATGAGGAATCATCAGATGATGAAATCGGGCTTTTTGACGAACAGTCGAATTGGATAACTGATTTTGATGAAGCTGTTGATAAAGGAATGGCGGTCAGAATTGAAATCCCACCAAAATATCACAACAAAGAGCTGCATTTTTCCAAAATAATTGTAACAGGTATTAGAAATGATTCTGCTGAATCATCTCAAAAAACGCTGGAACAATTATTTGACAGCCATCATTATTCTCACGGTTTTTCTTTTGTGCCGCAGGATACACCAACCAATAACACCCAGGATATCCAAAGCCCGTATACGGAAGCTTCTGATGATTTTGTTGGGGGGTACGAAAGAGAAGTAAAAGGCCACCAAGATTGGAATAACGAGCCTGAAATTCCCAGAAGTAATGCTGAAAAATTAGGAGTCGCCCTCGGAATGGGGACACGCCCCGGGGTTTTCAGACATGCTGCAAACAGTCAGGATGACAATGATCATTACACTGAAGCTCTTAATACCCTACTCTGGCCGGCAACAGGTGATTATTTTTTAAAATTCTTGATTCATAACAATAGGGGTTTTTTACAAGGCAGGGTCACTGATCGAGGAACACCTATACCTGCTGTCAAAATTACGATAGAGAATACATCAACTGCGACAACCACTAATATGGAGGGATATTATTCATTTATTACCTCTATAGGTAAGCAGATGATTAACTTTGATCTGATCGGTTATGTAACTAAAAGCATAGAGGTCCATATAGATGCAGGAGTTAATGTAATTAATCTTGATTTTAGCAACCTACAACAGGAAATTAAGGAAACAACTTGCTATAGAAATAGACTTTTTAGCCATTATAAATATTTCGTCAGAGGTAATGGGTTGCTTCCGAGTATTAGCATGGGCAAGCAACCCTATGGTATCTTGCCAGTAAGCAGAATAGGAGAGGATAATTGGATACCTTCTGTCTTTGATGGCAACGGCGAACAACATCAGGAAGAATTTGGAAGTGCTTTATGCAATATTATTTGGAAGCTTGCTGAAAAATGGAAGAATATGACTGATAACATTCCTCGTATTGGCAATCACAATTCAGCAGACGATGGTGAACTACCTTTAATGAGAATTCTTTCAATGGCCCCGTGGTCAAAAGAGATGTGGTATTCAAGGTTTATTGAAGAGGGATTTGCCGGTACTGCTGCCGTGTGCTCCGCTTTATCCAATAACAATGAGAGTGATTTAGAAGTGTTGCTACCCTATTGGGGAGATGTATTGATTGAGCAGCAGGAGCAGTTGGCAGATATTATTAAGTCCCTGAGTAATTATAATCAAAGTACCCCACTTTCTAAACTGCTCTCCTGGCAGGAATCCGATCTTCTTTCCAACTATAAGCCGCTTGTAAAAGACGATAAAGATCCAGATGATAACCCTCTTAAATATATCAATGACTTGAAAGATGGCGTAGCGGTAACCTCTAAAACTTTGCTTTTTGATCTGCTTGACCGATCCATGATCCTTGCAAATAAATTTCCTGATGCCTCCTACTCAAAACAGACAATAAAGCAGGCTCTGGAGGAGCTCTTAACCCTTTTTGGAAATCCCGGGGAATTCGAACAACCACTAACCCCAGAACAAAAGCAATTTATTTTCCAAAAGGCAGAGGTTTTAGAAAGACTCTTTACGCAGGTTTTGGATACATGCAGCCACAGGCTCGATGCATGGATATCATCATTGGCCAATCAACGCCTGGCAGCTATGCGCGACTATAAACCTAATGGAATATACCTTGGTGCTTATGGCTATGTGGAAAACCTGCGGGTAAAGGTGATTCCGGATTCAAGTTCTTCCAGTACCGCAGGGGATTGTGACATACTGGATTTTTTCAACAATGTGAAAGACTTTAAAGAAATTATGGTTAGAATAATTGACGACCCTGATTTTGGACCTGCACCGCCTTATGCCTATGGCATCGGTAAAAGGAAAGCAGAAAGAATTCTTGCGGTCAGAGACAGCCTTAACAATAAGAAGTTTGCCAGTATCCGGCAGATTGAAGCAATAGAGGGTATCGGGCCTGATACTTTTCATGATATTCTTTATACATTCAGATATCAGGATAGAGATGTACAGGCTATACTTGATTTCTTCAACACAGTTGAAACCGTGGCTGAAATTCAGGAAAGGATTTTTGATGATCCGGATTTTGGAGTGGCCTCAAAAAGAGCCATCGGTATTAACAAAAAACAGGCAGCAAGTATCTTACAGAAACGCGCTCAATTGGCAAACAATAACTTTACCAACTTGACACAAATAGAGGAGATACGCGGAATTGGGTTAGATACTTTTCATGATATTCTTTACTCCTTTAGCGATGCAGTGCAGGGAGGGAATTCCGTCTGGCCTGATGACGAGAAAGAAATAGATAAAAAAGTTACTGAAGGCTATATACATGCACCTTCTGTACAACAGGCGTATATGTCTGCTATCCTGCGAAATGGGTTTCTTACTCACAGAGAGAGTTTTAAATCAAATGACAATAAGAACATAAATGAAGCTGAAAATCCTTTTGTAATAAATCTTCCATCACGCAGGCTAAGAAAGGCCAAGCAGCTCTGGGAGGGAGTGCGAAATGGGCAAAGCCTGAGCGAATTGCTTGGATATCAGTTTGAACGTTCTCTTTACGATGCTGGGTTGGCATTGAACCTAAACAGATTCATCGATGACTGCCGGAAGCTTTTTCCCGCACCTGAAACCAAAGCCCTCATAAAAAAAGTACTATTAGAAATAATTAAAAATGAAGAAGATAACGGAAATGAGTTAAATGAAAAAGAAATTGCCGATAAAGTTGCCGCTCGCTCGGTTGTTGACGGACTGGCCATGGCCCGTGGATGGCAGTTGAAGGATGCATCTGATACCAATCTGACAGAGGAAGAGAAAGAACTCAAAAAGAGCGCACAAAGCCTGTTAGAATTAGCTTATAGTGATAGTATGAACGAAAGTGAAGAGGATGAAGAGGAAGCTTTCCTGGAAGCAATAAATGAACTGGTTAACACCATGGATGCCCTTGGCGACCTTAGTGTCTCTGAAGCTACTTTCCATGCGGTCGGAGGAAATTTTGATCGTGCAGCCGCCGTGCTGAAAGCCAGTTCGAAAGCAGAGTCTCCTCCCGAACTGGAAAGCATGAAAACCCAGGTAAACAGCACCTCATTTGAGCATCGCCTTTGCTTTGTTCTTAGAGATTCCCGGCCAGACAACAACAAAGAACACTATGCAAGGGCAAAAGCAGAGCCCCTGCTTGAAAACTGGTTTGCTGATGTGCTGGGAAATCTCGAAAAAATCGGGTGCACTTATAGCATTATTAACTTTAATGACTTACAAGAGATCAAATTGAACCTTGATGAACTCAACCTATCCGCCCTTGATGTTCTGTATCTTTCCAAAGCGAAGCCTGACGGTAAGGCAAGCGATATGGAACGGTTGATAACGCATTTCATAAAAAGAAAACACGATCTCAACCACGAATCAGAAATTAGAATAGACCTGGAAAACCGAGGTGATTTCGATTACTCCATTTCCGATGTGATGGAACTCTCGTCAACTGTTATCAGGGCGCTCGGCGGCAGGCAGTATTTACAGCCTGTTCATTTTCATCGTGCTGTAGATGAAGAGGCTTTTACCTTTAAAGAAGAGGATGTGAAGATTTTCAGGGATAGGGTCTCTGAAGAGATGCTTGCTCCCATGGAGGAATTGAAAGAAGACATTGAAAACAAAGGAGCGGATAATTATGATCTGCCAGCAATGCTTCTAAAGGCATCCTGCTATGGGATTGATGTAGCCATCCCTAATAGTGATGACGACCCTGAGTTATTGAGCAAAAAAGAATTGACGCTCAACGCTTTGGACAAAAATATTAAAGAGTGTGAAAGCTTGTTGGCTAAAATCGATAACCACGTCAAACACTCCAATGAAAAAATCGAATTACTGGTTGAAGCATGCAGGGTACTATTTGGAGAAGACTTCATTGTTTTGCCTACCTTTTCTAAAACCTATCAGGTGGAAGACGATGATACAACTGAGGCAAAAGACCATCTTTCATTTCTTGAAGTGGATGCCTCATGCGCCCGTTTGTGGTTACAACAGAACGCTCAGGTGCATGGCGGCGCAGAAGCCCTGCAAGATTCTATTATCTATACAGGTGTCTGGAAGGAGGCGCTAACCCAAAATGGAACCAAAGCCTTTCCTTTGTCCATTGCCCAGACTTCAGAACAAAAATCAAAGCATTGGATTGCTCTCGGTGATAAAGAAATTCAGTTTGAAGAATTATATGAAAACTGGAACGAAAAAACCGAGGAGGAGAAAGACGATTTACGCCGACCAAAAAACATGATTTCGCTGGGCATTGTTGGCTCTTCAAAAGATGAGTTAACATCAGAAGAGACAGAAAGGCTTGCCGGATTGCTGCTTGACCAGTGGGATGAAAATATACCGGCAACGACCATTGATACCGGTTTGGCCTTTCAATATAACGCACCCAATACACAGGCGCCGCAATGCCTGTTGCTTGCCGTGCCGGGTAAATATGACAAAATGCCAAAAAAGTGGACAGAAGATGAATTGGCCGCAATAGTGTCGGACACCATACAACTGGCCAAAATACGGGCCATTGATACCGATGCCATGCCAGCTTTGGGGGGGATATTGCCGGCATTGTTTTTACCAGCAAATAAAGAGAAACCTGAATTGGTGTAATTGTTTAAGAAACTTTAATAAGAATAAGATGACTAAAATACAATTGGACCCAGACATTAGTTACAATTTAATGTTTGCTGAATCGCCTCAGCATCTGCTTAATATTTTTGCCATTTTCCCTTTTTGGTCAAGGTTGGAGCCTCGCGCCCGTAGCACGGATCTGGCTGCCGGTGTGGAAGCAAGGATAGCCGACCCGCTCTGGATGCTTACCCGGCAATGGCAGGTAGGTGAATTTCAGGCAGAGGACGCGGGTACTCCCATAAAAGCCAGGGTTGAGCATAAATCAAAGCGTATCACGAACATTGCATTGAATGAAGGGGATATAAATCCCGTTGACACCACTGACCAATTACCTGTTCAAATGCTGGTAGAGCGGCAGAATAAATCACCGGATTGGCGTTTAAGGATCCAGGCAGGGCAGGAGTTTGAGCGTGTTCTTTCAGAAGTATACCCAGATGATAAAGAAGAATTGATACGCATCAGCCGTAAAATACTTATAGTAAACAAGCCAACTCCGAAAGAGTGTCAATATATCGACAAGGATACCCAGCGGTTTCTCCGGTTCATGTCGGGACGTGTTACTGATGGAGGGCCTATATTGGCCAAATCCGTTAAATGGGAGTTGGAAGATGATGAGATATCTGAAGAAGTAAAAATAAAATTGAATGCTGCTGCGGGGCAAGTACAAAATTGGTTTGCCAATCTCTTCTCGCAACCCGATAAAGATGCTTCATCTCCCTGGCAGCCGGAACGGCTGTGCTATAAATTCCGCCAGGAAGTTAGGGAAAATGTACCGGGCACATCTCTTATTGCCGATGAGTACCGTAATGGTGAGTTAGACTGGTACAACTACGATATACAAAGCCTGGATAATAAATTATGGGACAATCTTATAAAGGAAACCTCAATGCCCGCCAGAATAAAACTAACAGGCACTTCGCCTCGGTGGTGGGCTTATGAGGACGGCATGACCGACTTTGGCAACCTTGACGCCGAATCAACTGACCTTGTCAAGCTGGCCTTTATGGAGTTTGCCCTGGTATATGGTAATGACTGGTTCTGTTTGCCTGTAGAGGCAGACCCGGGGTCTATGTGCAAAATTTCCTCGCTTGAAGTAACGGATGTATTTGGGGTTACAACCACCATTTCGCCCGCGAGGAATGACAATACCAACCCCCTGAAAGCATGGAGCCTGTTTGACCTCTCCCCATGCGATAAAAATTGCTTCGAAGGCCTTGCCAATATTTTATTTATACCACAGGTAACCGGCAAGCTTCAGGAATCCAAGGTTATAGAAGAGGTTCAATTTATTCGCGATGAAATGGCCAACCTGGTCTGGGGTGTTGAAGAAACCATCCCCAACGGCATTGGCAAACCCGCAGGAGGCTTTGCATTTCACCTGGAAAAATTTGAACGGCTGAAGGAATATCAACTCTATTTGCTGCATAATAAGAAGAATGAAATCCTTGCTGAGCTTAAACATGAATCTATTTTGCCTGAAAAAAAAGAGGAACTTGAAGAACTGCTTAAAGCCAATGAGGCAGAAATAGAGAAACTGCAATTGCACTCTGAGGAATACAAACAAGGTGAAATACCCCTGTATCGCCTTATGACGCCTGTGCCTGAGAACTGGATTCCATTCATCCCGGTAAATGCTACTCCCTATGAGAAATCGGGTTATGACTGGAACAACCCGGTAGTTGATATAAAACTGCGCCGTGGGCGTATGCTCAGTAATACCGATGATGAGGAACCCACACCCATCAAAGCCAAATCGCAGTTAATGAGCCTGGATCATGAGGCGCTGCTCTGGCTCAATGAAGAGACCATATCCCGTGCCGGCGTGAAAGTGCAGCTTGTAAAGAAAATGGTCCGCGACTCCAACGGCAAAAACCATTTGTGGGTGGGCAA
>PWLN01000239.1 GCA_003559375.1 Balneolaceae bacterium
ATAGCTGTTTTCATTTGCAGGCGAAGGCCAGTTCACAATCATTCCGGCGCCTGACTTAAGTGTCATTTCTTCCCAGTTCCAGCCATCAAGCAGCATCGCTGCTGATTGACCTGATATCAAGCCACCGCCCGGTGACGTAAACACAACCCCGATTCCTGCCGACCTTGCTATCCCGATATGGCGGCTTTCGGGATTAAATGCCCGCTCCACCTTCACATTCGGATTAACAGGCCCCTGCTCGTTGATGTCCTCGGTCATAGGAACCATGCCGATTTCGAATATCCCTATTCTGCTGAAGGCATCAATCAGCGCCGGATACACATGCTTACCGCTGATATCCTCAATCCTTGCATTTTCCGGCAGGTCAACGGCCGTGCCGATTGCGGTAATCACACCATCCTCAAATACGAGAGTTCCGTTTTCAATGACATCGCCTGACACGGTATGTATGGTTCCGCCGGTGAGTGCAATGGGCTGTGACTGCGCCGGTGCAGGAATCTGTGCAGCTGCATGATGTGCACCGATTACCATCAAGAGGATAACAGTACAGACAGAGAATTTTATTAGATTTAAACTCATACGATTTCCGTTCTTTTTGAATATATGTTTCATCAAATCAGTCATTTTGAACCTCCAGTATTCGTTCAATCAGTTTCGTGCGTTCCTCTTCAATCTGCCTGCGAAGCTCCGCATCTTCTTCCAGGCTGAAGTATCTGCGGCCTTCTATCCAGGTCTGTTCTGCTTTCGTAAATGTGGAAAGCGGGTCGCCGCTCCAGATCACAAAATCACCATGCTTGCCCGGCTCAAGCGATCCTACCAAATGATCTATTCCGAGTACTTTCGCGGTATTGTTGGTAATGAGTGCCATTGCGTCAACCGGATCCATTCCCGCTCTTACCATCTTTGCAGATTCCCAATTCATACGGGATGCAAGCTGACTGTCGTCGGAATGCAGTGATGTGAGTACACCGGCTTCGTGTAACAGACGGGCATTGTAAACCGTTGCGTCATACGCTTCAATTTTAAATGACGACCAATCCGTCCACACCACCGCACCGGCGCCATGTTCCGCCAGTTCAGGCGCCACTTTGTACGCTTCTACGGCGTGATGAAATGCCTTTATCCTGAAATCGAACTCTTCCGCAAGGCGCATCAGTGCAAGAATTTCATCCTGCCTGTAGCTGTGTGACTGAACATGGATATCCTCATTTAAAATATCCACAATGGCATCGAGACGAAGATCCCTTCTGGGCGGTATCCCCTGCCTGTTTCCCTCCCACTCTCTCCAGCGGGCTTCATAATCGCGTGCCATCCGGAAACGGTCTGCAATAAGCTGCTCCACACCCATTCGGGTTTCAGGATAACGGTCGGTACCCACACGTTTCGGATTTTCACCCAGGGCAAATTTTACGGTGCGGGGTGTATCTTCAAGCAAAAGCTCATGAGAGAGTGAACCCCATCTGAGTTTAACAAACGCATTCTGCCCTCCTATCGGGTTGGCCGAACCGTGTTTTACATGGGCGGTGGTCAGTCCGCCGGCAAGCTGCCTGTACATCCAGATATTGTTGATATTCAGAACATCACCAAGCCTTACTTCCGGTACAATGGCATTTCCCATCTCATTCACGCCATCGGTTCCGGAATGGAGATGGGCATCGATCAAGCCGGGTGTCACATGTTTGCCCTCCGCATCAATCACAATGGCATTCCGTGGAGCATTGAGGTTATGGCCGGTCAGCGCCACTTTACCGCCTGAAATGAGCAAGTCGGCATTTTCAAGGATTCCGTCAGGACCCATGGTCCAGATTGTCGCATTTCGTACCAGTATATGTTCCGGCTGCTCCGGTATACCGGAACGACCATATTCCATTGCCGGACGAAGCTCTGCGAGATCCAGATCACGTGCCGGCCTTTCACGTGGCTGGCTTTCTTCATCATTAGTATGCGGCGATGTCAGCTCTCCTGTCCATTGCAAGTTTTCACGTTCTGGAATTACCGCCCATCCAAATAAACGGCCGCCTGCTGCTGAAGCGGTAAGGCGAATCGTCCCGGTAATATCAAGATTTTCACCCGGGAAATCGGCCCTGAACCTTCTGGATTCCTGGTGTACCGAAGCCGAAGCAAGTTCAATTTCCACACCATTTACGGTTATACTACCGCCAAGCCTGCCCGGACGTGTTTCTTCAATATTCAAAACTGCTTCGATATCTTCACCTGCTGCTGCAAGCCTCCACTCTCCTTTCACATCCACTTCATCTTTACGGTTAATGATATATCGGTTTCCATCTATCCAAACATCCAGAATCCGGGTATCATCATCAAAGAGTGCGCCATCAGTAACTACAATATTGGCTGCTTTTCCTCTTTCCAGCGAGCCGTGTGTCCGTTCAATTCCCAGCAATCTAGCCGGATTGGTTGTAATCGCAGCCAGTGCCGTGCTTCGGGTCAGACCAGCAGCAACGGCTTCCCGGATGTTTTTCAGAAATTCGGACGGATCATCAAGCCCGGCCGCTGTTAGTGAAAACTCAATGCCCGCATTTGCCAGCCGTGCCGGGTTTTCCGGAGCAAGGTACCAGTGCCGAAGGGTGGCCAGATCCCTGTTCAATGCGTCTTCAGGTGTTTTGATATCCGGTGTATCCGGGAATGCAAGAGGGATAATCAGCGGCACCCGGTTCTGGCTCAGTATATCCAGGACCTTGTATTCATGACCGTTTCCTAAAATCCAGGGGCTAATTGAAAATTCATCTGCAATCCTCAATACTCTTAAAATCTCTTCCTCACTTGAAGTGCTGAATACCACTGGCTGATTGCCTGATATCGCGCCTTCAAGTGCAGCGAGAATGGCATTACTCTCCGGCCGTTGCAGGCCTGCAGGATTATTATGATATATGCGATGCGCATTGCTGTACCATTCTGCATCGTAAAGTGTTTGCCTTACAAGGGCAATGAGACCGATAGGTGATGTCGGGTAAATGAATCCAAAATCCGGGGTTCGTGTGATATTGACAGAATGGGCAACACCCGGCCTTACCACCAACTCACGCACATTTCCGTTGCCAAGACTCATAACCGCGGTTTCTCCCCTGAAAATTCCGAGTGGGGGTACCGACTGCGCGGCAGTAAATCCGGCTTTATGCAATGCCTGAATATGCTCGTCTTCCGCATCAAATTCATCCTCAGCCTTAAGATGTGCCCTCAGGTTTGGATTCCATGAAAGTGAACCGCGATCCAGCTCCCGTCGGGGTTCATTCATACCTGCATTTGTATGTGCATCAATAAATCCGGGATAAAGGGTTTTATTTTCCATATTCCAGAGGCGTGCATCAGCGGGAGGCTGGATATTTGCTCCCACCGACTCAATCACCCCATCACGGATCACAAGTGTAGCATTTTGCAGGCTCTGGCCCGGGGCTGTCACAATAGTGGCATTGATCAATGCATGCACAGATGGTGTGTTATCTTTCATGCCATCAACCGGTGTTGTCTGGGCAGAAAGAATTATAGGTATCAGTAAAAAAACGGAGAGAAAAAGTACTCTTTTGCTATAAACGTACCCTATCAGATGAAAAAAAGCATCACGTGCTGACATAAAACGTACTTTGGTTTTGATTTGGTTAAAAAAAACACTGAAAATAGAGGGTTTTGTTAAAAATACGAGTGCGAAATTAGAAAACCATTCATCATTTCAAAAGAAACGAAGAGTAATTATCGAAAAAAGATGTAAATGGCGGGTATCGTTCAAGGCTAAGCACGGACGATTATTTATTTGAGGTACTGGTTTTCAGATACTGGATGCGGGATGCGGGTGGCGCGATAGCTACATCCCGACACTTCAGGAATGCTGGATGCTGGGTGGTGGAAAATATATCGCACCACGCACATCAAAGACAGTATATCGTTAATCAAGGGGATGTGCGATACACGATGTGCGATCTTGGTTGTGCGATCTGATTGATCCGGTGGATGCTGGGTGCCAGGTACGGGCACAAAAACTATACTTCGCATATCGAGTATCGGATATCTGCAATCGGATATCATAAAGCAAAAACCGTCTGGCCGGGTCAGCCCTGCAAGGATGCCTATGGCACGACCCGGGCTACAGTATCCAGCATCCAAAAAATCAGCTTTTTTATTTAGCCCATTTCATGTAGTATCCATCATGTTGAAAAAGAGTACCTCCGTTTGCTTCATATTTAATCCGGCCGCTGACCGAAACCGGTCAACGCGTCATATCGAATGGCTTAAAAATGAAGCCAGGCAACGATGGAGTCATTTTGAAATTGATATCACCCGGAAAAATCAGAACGTTGCTGAACTTGCACGAAGTAAAATTGGTGAATATGATATCATTGTTGCATGCGGCGGAGATGGTACAGTAAATCAAGTAGTGAATGGCATCGCAGGCAGTGGAGCATCACTCGGTGTACTTCCTATTGGTTCAGGGAATGATTTTGTAAAAACTGCAGGACTCGACAAAACACTACCTGAATGTATGGAACTGATTTATGAGGGACATACCTCACCTGTAGACCTGATTAAAATTGAGGGAGATGTTGAAACCTGGAGTGCAAATACAACCGGCATCGGGCTCGACGGACTTGCAAATTTCTATGCCCAGAGCCACAAGAGATTAAAAGGACAACTTGTATATGTACTTGGTGCATTGCGTGCTGCATTCAATTTCAGGGGAACCTATATGAAACTGATCATTGATGGAGAAGACCATTCGGCAGATTATCTGATGCTAACCGTTTGTAACGGTAAATGGGAAGGTGGCAGTTTTTTCGTTGCTCCATCGGCAGATATGACAGATGGAAAAATTGACCTGTTGAAAATCGACAGGATCTCCATTCCTCGTGTACTATCGTATCTGCCACGTTTCAGGTGGGGACCATCAAAAAATATGAGAGGAGTAGCTCAACAGCAATGTAAAAGCATTGAGTTTTGGTCAGATGACCCGGTATGTGTTCACAATGATGGAGAATTCCTTGGCAGTGATATTAAGCACCTGAAATTAACTGTACATGAAAAAATCCTGAATGTAGTTGTACCTGCGAGTTACTGAAAATTATAGTACTCTTTATACACGTAGCTCCACAAACCAGCGAGATCAGAACCTTTATTGTGCGGATTTTTGGATCTGGATGACTTCATGGCATCAATACAGGCTCTCTCACGGGCATGACGTATGGCCTTTAATTGATGTTTGGTAGGATTTTCGATCATCTCCTCAAACTTCTCTTTTTTCTTCATGGCAACAATAGATTGTAAATGGCAGATTATCTGCTTCTCCTTCTTAAAATGGCAAAACTATTGAAGAAATCAACTTTTTTTTAATGCAAATAAGCCTTTCTTCATATAATTATAACGTAATAATCAGCCTTTATGTTATATTAAAACATGAACTTGGATAAATTTATATAATCATCAGGCGGTAGTGCCCGGTTACATAAGGTTGTCGCAAAAGCAAATTCTAATAGCGAAGAAAAAACCATTCAATTTTCATCAAGAATTATTGATCGTCTCATTATCTTGATAGGTAATTAACCAAAATAGCGGATATGAAAAGAATTCACCTTCACCCCGATGCTCCAATGTTCTCGCAGATTTCGGCTGGTTTTTGGCGATTAAATGAGTGGGAGTTTGATACAAAAGCCCTCATCGGTTTTATAGAACACTGCCTTGACCTTGGAATTACGACATTTGACCATGCAGACATTTATGGTGAATATGGTAATGAGGCGCTTTTTGGCATAGCACTGAAAGAACAGCCAGGGCTTCGTGACAAGATGGAACTGGTAACCAAGTGTGGCATCTGTCTTACAACATCCAATCGCCCTGATCATACGGTACAGCACTACAACACAACAGCAGCCCATATCAGGGCATCAATCGAGCAATCTCTCAAAAATCTCGAAACCAAAATGATCGATCTTGTTTTAATCCATCGCCCTGATCCGCTAATGAACGCAACAGAAATGGCAGAAATCTTTTCTGCTTTGATTGAGGAAGGTAAAATCAGGCACGTGGGTGTTTCAAATTTCACACCTTCTCAGTTTGAGATGTTTCAGTCCAAACTGGATGTTCCTCTTTTGACAAACCAGGTGGAATGCTCGCTTCTCTATCTCAACCCGATTTATGACGGTACGTTTGACCAGGCACAGAAATTCGGTTTTTCTCCGATGATTTGGTCTCCATTTGCAGGTGGAAGGCTGTTCACTGAAAACAGTGACCGGGCAAACCGGGTCAGACACATCTGCAACGAAATGGCCATAAAATACGGCGTAACTGTTGACCAGATTGCACTCGCCTGGCTGCTGAGATTGCCCTGCAATCCTCAGCTCGTTATAGGCACAGGAAAAAAAGAACGGGCCAGTATAGCAGCTGCTGCCCCTGAACTTCAACTCGAGCGCCAGGATTGGTACAAGCTGCTGGAAGCTTCGAACGGACACCCGGTTCCCTGATTCAGGGCTGATAGCTGATAAATGTTACTTGATGCAAAATTGTATTTCAAGTAAAAATCAAAATACTGTGCCATAGAACAGATCATTACATCCATCTCAAGACTCACGACTAACCCCAATATCACCTCAGATCTCTTTGACATGGAAGCCAATTTCCTTACTTTTAGATAAACATCAACTACCCTGCAAACGGCTGCCGCATCACTACAGAACTTTGTGGAAGTTGTACGATTAGGGCAATAAATTTTTCGTCTTTTTTTATGGATCTCTTTGACAAACTCGAAACACGTTCATCACCACTCGGCCCATTTACATCACAAGGTTACGGCTACTATACTTTCCCAAAACTTGAAGGACCCCTTGGTCCTGAAATGAAATTCAATGGGAAAGATGTGGTTGTATGGAGTATTAACGACTACCTCGGTATTGGCGCTAATGAGTACATCAAACAGGTGGATGTAGAAGCGACTAAAAAATACAGCTTAAGTGCTCCAATGGGTGCACGCCTGATGACCGGCAACTCTGATGAACATGAAGCATTGGAGCGCGAATTGGCCGATTTTGTACACAAACCCGAAGCACTGCTTCTGAATTATGGCTATCAGAGCATCATGAGTGTGATTCACTGCCTTGTTGACCGCAACGATTTCCTTATTTATGATGAATTGAGCCATGCCTGTATTGTGGACGGCAAGCAGCTGGCGATGGCCGAAACTTCGGTGTTTAAACATAATGATATCAATGGGCTTGAACGGCAGTTGCAGCGTGCTGTTGCCCGGATGAAACCCAATTCATCTATTCTTGTGGTTACGGAGGGAGTATTCGGCATGACAGGCGACCTCGGAAAACTGAAGGAAATTGTTGCCCTGAAAGAGAAATATCCCTTCAGGCTGCTTGTGGATGATGCCCACGGATTTGGCACACTTGGCGAGGATGGCTCAGGCGCCGGAACACATCTTGGCTGTCAGGACGGCATTGACATTTACTTTGGTACCTTTGCAAAGGCAGTTGCACTTATAGGCGCTTTTGTGGCAACTGAGCCAAGAGTACGGGAAT
>PWLN01000338.1 GCA_003559375.1 Balneolaceae bacterium
ACTGGACTGAAGCCGGAAATACCTTTTTTCACCTGCTGTCATGGTTTTGACAAGCGTAAACAGATCATCGGGAGACAGGTAGAAACTCATTTTTGAATTCCTCCATGTTTTGAACTTTTAGCAATCTATACGGGAATGTTCAATAAATCAATCAATAATTAAATTTTTTTTAAAATCAGACTGCTTAGTTGAAGCTGTTAATTGGCTTGAATGGGGCGGTAAAATAAAAATAGTTTCGACCAGATTACAGGATGATGATGAAGTAGAACCTGTTATCAAACAGTGAGATTGATATGGAAAAAAGGAGTTCCTCAGGCAAAAATATCAATAATAAAACAGGGTTAACAACCCTGGCCAGATCTCTTACAGGGACTCTCCTGATGTGGACATTCTTATTTATGATTTCCTGCAGAGCTTTTTACCATACCGCAGAAACCCCGCCTGACGACATTCTTGGCAATGTACGAAATGTGATTGGCGGAATGGTAACGCTCGCACCCGGTGGACAGCCCGTTGAAGGGGCTTTGATACGCCTGCAAATAGATTATGATGACCGGGATGAGCCAGGCGTTTATACGAAGTCTGTAACAAGAGGAGTTATGACCAATTCGAATGGTGAGTATATACTTGAATTGTATGTTCCGATGGTATATGGGCTGACCATTCGCGTGACTGCCAACGTTGTAAAGAATCCGGATGGGGTTTGTTTTGACGCCAGCCAGTATCAGAAAACATCAGAAGGACTTTTTGTATCTCACTCGGAAGAAGTTCATATAGATATTATACCCTGGTTTGACAGAATAAATTTTGAAGGGTATGAATGTTCTCCCCCCGAAGTCATCATCACATCACCGGCTGATGGTGCTGTTTTCCGGGTGGAAGATGAGATCACATTTGCCAGCCAGGTTTCTGATGAACATGATCAAACCGGGCTTGCTTACCGATGGACGTCGAGCATTGACGGTGACATGAATGATGAACCTTCTTTCATGCAAACAATGTCGGCCGGTCGTCATACAGTCATATTGTATGTTGAGGTCACACGGAATAATCCGGTTCGGCAGGAAACCGGTATTGCCAGCATTGATATTGTAATAGAACCATCCGGGCGTTCGGTTGCCGATAACCGGGGAGATGTACTCCGACTGCATGGCGGCGGCGGATTGACGGCCAAAGGGGGTAACGGAGGATATCATTACGGGGACGACGGTACCCGAAATCCTTTAAAACCGGGTTTTCTGCTTGGTGCTGTAATTCCATTTCCGCAATCCCCAAAGCTTGCCATCGAGACAGGATTGCAAGTGGAAACCAAGGGTTTTAAAGAGACCTTTTCGTATGCGGATGACTTTACAGGAGAGCCTGGGCAATTTAAAGCGGGGGAGTACGGTGTCATGAATATCATATTCACATCAGATACACCAACCTTTTTATCCTCTGCCGCAGACTTTAAAAACAGCACCTCGCTTACCTATCTGGGGATTCCTGTTATGGTTCATGGAACTCCCTTTTCAAAACAGCCACAATTGGGGCTGCTGGCGGGATTGCAACCGTCGTTTTTACTGAGCCGTACATCAAAGAGCAGTGGATTTGGAAACAGTACAACTACAAAAGGGACTGACGGTTTCAAAAACCTGGACATGGGCCTATTGTTGGGTGCTAACTATCAGTTGTCCAGTGGACTGGGAATTCGCCTGTTATATGAAAACGGGCTGGTCGATATCACCGAAAATGAATTCGATACGTTCAAAAACCGCGCCGTAAAGCTGACAGTTACCTACGACATTCCAGTAAACCTTCACTTTTTCAACAGAGAGTAGCTTTTGATGAGTGCCGATCATGTAATCCATACCAACAAAACTTGCAGGAGGGCCGAAAGATGAACGACCGATATGACCGTGACCGCGCCCGGGATGATCATATCCGTTCGGAACAGAGGATAGAGGAACGGAAAAGAACGGAGGCTTACCAAAAACAGCGCAGGCAGATCGAAGACGGTTTCCGAAAGCTGAATGCCGCAGGCAGAGATGTGGAACGATTGAGCGGGAACAATCCGGTTCATCAGGCTGCACAGGCTGTTGACAGTTGCGAAGCAGAGATCGATCAGCTTTTAGAAAAGCTCAAAGCCTTGCCAGATGATCCGGGTCATCTGTTTCCCCGGTTTTTCCCCGGATCGAATGAAGATATTCGTCACAAGGCACAGAAATGGGAGGAACTTATCACAGGCATCCGGCAAACAAGGAAAACGGATGTTTGGGCTGCAATCGAGCGTATTAATAGCCTCCGGAAAGAAGTGGATAAATACCGTATTCCATCACTTTCATCTGTAGGGAATCCCTTTTTGGTAGCACGGATTTCTGATGAAATAAGAAGCCTTCTGAGTAAACTGGGATCAAACCTGCTCTGGCTGGATCAATATTATCTCGAGCTTGACCACGCAAAGCAGAAATAGAAAAAAGTCTGGTTACTCAAGGTTATAATTTGAAATAAGATGTGCTAATGATGTTTCAAATTCAGCAACCTGTATTGGTTCGCTTTATCAGGCTTTCCCCATTTTTCATAAAGAGTGACAAGGCCACTCAGTGTTTCGGTCCGGTATCGATCGTGGTTATTGGAAAATTCTTCCAGCAGCGAATACGCTTCATGTAGTTTTAATTCTGCATCTTCATATTCACCAAACATTGCCAGGCAAGCGCCCAACAGACTGAGTGATTCTGCAATTTCGGGATGATGATCCGGATAGGCTTCCTGCCGGATAGTCAATGCTTCCCGGATCAGCGGTTCAGCTTCATCATGATAGCCCTGGTCCAGATGAACACGTGCAAGATGGGTCAAGCTTCTTGCAAGTGCCGGATGATTATCGCCCAGTTTTGTCCGCCGAATTTCAACAGCCCCGAGCAGATGGTTTTCGGCCTCAATATACTGCCCAATTCTTCTGAGAACCGAACCGAGATTATTCAGTGATCCGGCCACATCCGGGTGCCCGGGATCGAGCAGACTGAGGCGCATGTTGAGAGCTTCGCGGTAGAGCGATTCTGCCTGCCGGTAAAACCCACTCCGGCTGTATGCCGCACCCAGATTGTCGATCATGGTAGCAATACCGGGATGTTCATTTCCAAGAATTGTTTTGTAGCGATCCAAAGCATCGTAATAGAGCGGAATAGCCCTTTCGTAATCCTCCCGGTCGTACAAAATAACAGCCAGATTATTCGTGGCAGCAGCGATGAACGGATGGTCTTCATCCAATACTTCACGGTAGATCTCCAGAGCCAGCCTGTTGTATTCTTCGGCTTCATCAAGTTTTCCCTGCTGCCTTAATAACAAGGAAAGTCCGATCATATTCGAAGCTGTATCATGATGGCGTTCCCCTTTCAGTTTTTTAACAAGTTCGAGTGATTGTTTGAGCTTTTCTTCAGCTTCATCATACTGTCCACGATCCTGCAGCAGGTTGCCCATCCTGAAAAGGGTCGAGTTTACATCTGGATGTTCCTCGCCAAGCAGCTGCCTGCGCATTGGCAGAACCTTTCGGTATATTGCCTCTGCTTCCTCATAATCTCCGGTTGCATGCATCACCTCGGCAAGACTGTTGAGGCTTGAGGCAACGGCTTCATGTTCGCTGCCAAAATGCATTCGGCGTATTTCCAACGCTTCGCGGTGAAGCTGGCTTGCTTTATCATAATCACCTGTTCGATGATACATCAAGCCCAGCTGATGCAAGCTGCGGGCAGTCTCAGGATGGTTGTCCCCGAAAAGTGTTTTCCGGATAGATAAAGAGGTTTCAAGAGGCGGTTCAGCCAGGCTGTACTGTCCCAGGCTTTGATAGACACTGCCTACCACTTCATACATCTGAGCCTGGATTTCGGGCTGGTCATCAAGATTTTCGGCCTCTTCAATACCTCGTTCAAGAAGCTCCCTTGCCGTGATAGCGTCACCCGGCGATTCTCCGGGCCGGCCGGCTTCGAACATACCCATCAGAAAACCGGTTACCTGTTCGGCTTTTGCAGCTTCCTGGCGAGCATGTTCAAGGGCGGCCTGAGTGCGCTGCGAATGCCAGGTGATGGTGATGGCATAGCCAAAAAGCAGCAACGCAATGGCCGCTGCCGAAAACACACCCAGTTTATGACGGCGAATAAACTTTCCTGTTCTGTAAATTCGGGAATCAGGGTGTGATGTTACGGGCATGCCTGCAAGATATAACCTTAGATCCTCTGAAAGCTGCTCTGCTGAACTGTAACGGCGGCCGGGCTCTTTTCTCAGTGCCTTTAGAATGATGGTGTCGAGATCGCCTTTTAATTTTTTTTGAAGTGCACGGAGCTCCAATGCCTGCTTAGAACCTGTTTCGTGTGACAGGGTTCGTCCATTTTTTACATCAGCAGGCATGTTTGTGACGGCTGTACTTGGCCGGGTAAGTGGCTGTTCACAAATAATTTGTTCAATTTCACTGGGAGTTCTGCCCGTAACATCATATGGCCGGCAACCAGCAAGGAGTTCATAAAGCACTATGCCAAGCTGGTATATATCTGATGCGGTGGTAATGGTTTCCCCTTTTACCTGCTCGGGACTCGCATAGGCCGGTGTTAATGGCAGAAGGCCGGTTTTGGTAACCGGTACATATTCTGTTGAAAGCTCATCATGATTAAGTACTTTTGCAATTCCAAAATCCAGCAGTTTTACTGTGCCATCGGTTTTTACCAGTATATTTGACGGTTTGATGTCGCGGTGCACAATCAATTTTTGATGTGCATACTGAACCGCTCTGCAAACATCAGTAAACAGCTCAAGTCGCTGATTTATGGTTAACCGGTTTTCATTACAATACTGATCTATGGGCAGCCCCTCAACATATTCCATGGCGAACCAGGGCTGTCCGTGCCCTGTGATGCCGCCATCGAGAAGGCCTGCAATATTTCTGTGAGTGAGGCTGGCAAGGATTTGACGCTCATTCAGAAACCGCAAGGTCTGGTTGTCGTGAGTGAAACCGGTATACAACAGTTTCAGCGCAACTTTTTGATAAAATTGTTCATCAGCACGCTCAGCAAGGAAAACGCGGCCCATGCCGCCGCGGCCAAGCTCTTTCAGTATTTTATAAGCCCCCACGTTTTGATCAATATTTTCTGCGGCAGTCATTTCTGATAATACGGTTTCCCTGAGCTCTTCAATTGACTGATCTAGCGGGCTCTGTATTTGATGGGATTCAATCAGAGACAAAACCTCTTTTAACAGGTTCTCATCATTGCCACATGCGTCTCTGATGTATTTTGCACGTACTTCACCATCCAGCTCAAGTGCATTAGAAAAGATTTCTTTAACCTGGTTCCAGTTTGCTTTGTTAGTCATGAGTGTTGAAAGCTAATCGCTATACGCAATGCGCTCAGCGCATGGCGCCGTGCGCTTAGAGTGAGAGTGACTTTTGAAAATTTGTAATTTTACGACACAGTTCGTCCAATTCTTCTTTTATTTCTTCATTCATTTCTTCTGATACCAACTTTCGCCTGTTCATTAAGATTAGAATATTGCCATATTTCTAAATTTTCAAATCTAAAGATTACCATCACTTTAAGAATATGTAGTTGCTGTTTCATTCCTATTGATATGAACCAGTTAACTAACATTTCTTACAATTATATCAGCAATTTTTTCTAAACACCAAACGCCAAGCGCTTAGCTCACCGCGCTTAGCGCATTGCGCTCATCGCCCTGCGCCCAGCTCCCGGTTCAGCCACGCGCGTGCCATATTCCAGTCACGGCTTACGGTTGGTGATGAAATGCCTAGAACATTGGCTGTTTCTTCAATCGTTAGGCCTCCAAAGAACCGGCATTCAACAACACGGACCTGCCGTTCTTCAAATTTTTCCAGGCGTTCAAGGGCTTGATGGATAGAGAGTATGTCATGAAGTTTAATATCGGTGACAGCATCAGATTCACCAAGGGTGACACGTTGCCTGTTTCCGCCTCGTTTCTGGGCCTGTTGCTTTATCGCATAGTCAACCAGGATATTTCGCATTACCTGGGATGCGATTCCAAAAAAATGGTAACGGTTTTGCCAGTCGATGCGGTCAAAATCCACCAGTTTTAAAAAGGCTTCGTGAACCAGGCCCTTAGCGCTCATTGTATGTCCGGGTCGCTCACCTCTCAAACGATATTGTGCCATTTTTTGCATCTTATCGTATACGAGCGGCATAAGTTCATTCATTGCGCCGGGTTCACCAGAGGAATGCGCCTGAAGTAATTGAGTAATTTTGCCCGTTTCCATATTGATCTTATTTGGGCATTCTGTCATGAAGACGTTTAGTTTATTGCAGGGCAATATGTTATAAAAATTTCCAAAATAATGATTACGTTGGGGCAGATTTTCCGCTTTTCTTAGTAAACGGGCATAACACACGCCCTGATGTATAAATAAAACAAATGAAACAGACTTATACCAATTGATTACCGGTATAAGGCTTAATTATCTCCTTTATTCAAAAAAAATGGTGTTAAAATGCAGAATAAGATGCAACCAATCAGATTAAAAAGAGACACAAATGCAGGGATCGCCGGAAATAAGGTTGTTTTGATGGCATCACTATTAGTTGGCAAGGTGTTTATATTAATGATGATATTTTCGGCTTGCAGTGATCATCAGCAGGTTCAAGATGGGCAGGTTCATGAAGTGAACCATGAGCATGGTGTGGTAAATTTTCCAATATCGTGTAATGAAACAGCACAGGCTGAATTTGAACTGGGATTGGCGCATCTCCATCACATGATGTATTCCCAGGCGCAGCCGAGGTTTGAAGCCGCGGCAGATGCCGACCCCGATTGTGCCATGGCACATTGGGGGATAGCCATGACCAGCTTTCAGCCACTCTGGGCTCCGACCAGTGATGATGATTTGAAACGTGGAATAGATGCTGTGCAAAACGCCCGGGCAACTGGTGCCCCCACGGATCGTGAACGGGCTTTTATTTCGACAGTCGCGGCTTTTTTTAATGACCCCGATCCTCCCGCAGCCAGCAGGCCGGGCGATCATCAAAAAAGGCTCAGGTCATGGATGGAAGCTTCAAGGGAACTGCATGAAGCCTTGCCGGATAATGTGGATGCGGCTGCATTTTACGCCTTATCCGAGATATCCTATGCCATGACGTATTTTTCACCTCACCAGGAACGGGATTTTACACGCGAAAAACGAGCAGGAGCATTGATGGAGAGATTTCTTGAGGATTATCCCGAACATCCCGGTTTGTTTCACTACCTGATTCATGCTTACGACAGTTCTTATCTGGCACACATGGCTGAGGACGTTGCTAGGAAATACGATCAACTTGCCCCTGATACACCTCACGCGCTGCACATGCCGAGCCACATTTTTGTAAGGCTTGGTTATTGGGATGATACGGCAGACTGGAATGAACGATCCGCGGACGCAGCACAACGGAATCCATACAGGGGGCTCACATCATTGCATTATCCCCATGCACTCGATTATATGATGTATGCCTATCTGCAACTCGGGGAATACGACAAAGCGAGTGAAACACTGGAACGAGTCAGGGAAATTGAAGCCGGTCAGCCCCATTTTGCCACGGCTTACGGCATTGCCGCTCCACAGGCCCGCTATTATATGGAGCAGCACAAGTGGGAAGAAGCTGCCGTACTTGAACCCAATTCCCCGCAGGCGATCAACTGGGATCTCTATCCCGGCGCTTCGGCTCTGTTTTACTATGCCCGTGGAATTGGCGCCGCACGCACCGGAAATCTGGAACAAGCTGAGAAAGAATTGCAAAGACTCAACGATGCAGTTGAAGCCATGCGTGATGGAGGGAACGTCTATTGGGCATATATGACAGAAGCTCTGGCCAAAGCGGTAAAAGGATGGATTCTTTATGAAAAAGGTGAAACCGATGAAGCCCTTGCTTTGATGCAAGATGCAGCCAGCCTGGAAGAGTCGATGGATAAACACCCGATAACACCGGGTGAAGTATATCCAGTGCGGGAGCTCTATGGTGAAATTCTCTACAAGGAAGGACGCATTGAAGAAGCTATTTCAGCATTTGAGAAGTCACTTGAAAGAACTCCCAATCGGAGGAATGCGCTTGAAAGAGTAGAACAGGCAATGGCCACACTTTAAAGTGTAAAGATATTCCGGCTCAGGATTCACATGACAAACTTCATAGAGAAGATTCCTTTTTTTAGCAACACAGGAAGGAATGGATCCTTGTATTATAAATCCGTCATAAAATGACATCCAAATAGTTAAAACTATAATTATCAATAGTAAAAATAGATTAAAAAAATGATGAATCAACCTATCAGAAGAGGCAACATAAAAAAACTATCAACTGAAGAGATCATTCAAAAACTGGCGGATAAAGACGCCATCAAGGAGCTTGTATATGAATGGGATTATCTGACGGATGAAAGAGTCGGCTCAGACCAGGTTATTGATGCTTTTTGCACGGATGATGTAATATATGATGCAGGCCCCCTGGGAAGAACCGAAGGCCGGGAAGCATTCAAGGAAGCCGCACGGGAAATTTTTGATAAGGAACTGCTCTTTACCCGCCATCTGCGTACCAACCCGATCATTGAAGTGAACGGTGATGAAGCTGCCGGAAAGTGGTACGCCGATATTCCCTCGATCACGGGAGACGGAAAAGCCGTATGGATCCAGGGAACATACAGGCTGGGATTTCGCAGGGAAAATGGAAGATGGATGATCTCAGAATACACGTTCGAATTTGCCTACATGACCGACTTCGATAAAGGCTGGGCAGAAGAACCTTTTATTGAAGGAGTACCGGGTGAATTAGAAGTTTAACCTTCCATTATTATTTATATAAAAAGAAAAAGACTGTACTAAAACCAAAACCAAATCAAAGCACAATGAAACATATTCAAATAGCAATCGCATCACTCTTCTTATTCATCATTTTTCTTCCAACGGCCTTAAGTGCCCAGAGTGTAGAAGCAGAGAGTGAGGCTTTTATCTGGAATGCTGATGATCCTGATCTTGAATGGGGGCCTTGCCCCGAATTTTTACCTGACAACTGCCGGCTTGCCGTACTACAGGGAAACCCTGAAGAACCCAACGCAGATGTACTTTTTAAACTCCAGGGTAATACAAAAGCCCCAAATCACATTCATACATCGGCCGAACGTATGATTCTGATTTCAGGTGAATTTCATGTTAATTATGAAGGGCAGGATCCCGTTGTGATGATCGCAGGAACCTATGCTTATGGCCCGGCCGAGGTGCCACACACAGCGTCCTGTGAGTCGGATGAACCATGCATTTTGTTTATTGCCTTTGAAGGGCCGGTGGATGCGATACCTGTGGATTAAATATGAAATGATATAACTCTATATCATATGAATCCTGTAGAAAAATTAGATCTTAAAAGCTTCGAAGAACCGGACGAATTGCAGGAACTGCGGGGGCTTCGGCTGGAAGGAATTCGTCACGGAGATGAACCGGTGGTTGCGATAGATGTTCAGGTGATAGCAAAGTGATTTGTTGTATTAGAACATCTATATATTAAGACGAAACAACCATATTCTGAATTAGAAAATGAAAGAAAGAACAAAAAATGGCAATTATCATCTCGCAACCTCGAATGACAGTACACAGGTTGCTGCCCGGGTTCTTGGAAAAGGGCCGCATGTCATATTTCTGCCGGCCGGACCCGGTGATAGTGAACTGAGCTGGAGCAGTGTGGCAGAATGGATGAGCAAGCACTGCACCTGCCATCTGCTTGAAACCCGCGGACGCGGCCAGAGTGGTGATCACCCCGACCATTCGCCCAATCGTCTTGTTGAAGATGTGTTGGCGTATGCACATAGTATCGGTGAAAAAGCTGCTGTTGTGGGATGGGGCAGTGCATTATGGGCAAGAGTTGCATCACAAAATCCGGAAGAAATTGTTGCTGCTGCCGTGTACGAACCCGGAGCCGGTGAAGTGATGACACCTGAAACTGGCAAGCGAATGGGTGAAACTTTCGGCAGGGTCGGTGAACTTGCAGCAGAAGGAAAAACGGCTGAGGCCGCAAGGGTGTTCATCGATAATTGCGATATGATCTACTCGCAGGAAGATATCGACAGTGGTGCCCCTGCCAATTTTTGGAGTGACGCGGCTGAACAGCTGCCGCTCTTTATGCAGGAAAGCAGACAGGCTTCCGGGTCAGGCCCCGGCGCTACTTCACCGGAAACACTTGGCAAAATAAAAGTCCCCGTACTGATCCTGCATGGTGAGCGCACAAGCCGGTGGTTTAGTGATTCGGTTCAGCATGTAGCCGGGCACATAAGCAATTCAACCCTGCAACTGATACCTGGCGCCGCGCATTTTGGCCCCATCACACATGCAGAGGCAGTTGCCGGTGAAATGGCCCGTTTTATCAAAAAGATTCATGCAGAGGGTTGACCGGCTCATGTAAGAAGTGTTTGAATATATCTGAGTGTCGCAACGAGAATACTGCGGACAAACCCCTGATTATTCGCGAGTTATAATCTAAAAAATCCCATATCGTTTAAAATCACACCAATTTGTTGTAGCTATCCTTGTTACTCCGGAACAGTAGTAGCTTGCAGCTAAAAGTGTATCAAGTAGCTGCTTTCGCCCAAGCCGATGCTCTCTCATCCAGCCCAAAAAAATGCATAGCTGAAAGATGAGCCGGATGTTCCCGAATCGTCAACGCAACCAGAAAGCTTGTATCCAGACCATGCATGAATCTGAATGGATCATTTCTTCGAGCAGATCATTCTGGCTGTCGAGAGGTCTGAGAACTTTGCCTGCCGAGCGGGGCCTGAACTCCTTTATGCTGCGGCGCGGATACAGCTTCTCATTCCGATAGTGCTCCATAGCCTCCCGGATCAGTTCGGAAGTGGGCCGCCCCATGGCTTTGGATGCCTGTTGAAATTCAGCATAAACCGGTTCTGATACATTGATTGTTATTGTCTTCATACATTTAGTTTAATGTATGTTTCTAAAATCTGCAATCTGATCATTGAATCGTACCTGCAGGCTAACTAACCTGGAACAGAACAAGTTCACTGGCATGATAGAATTCCCGGTTTTTTTCTGCTTTTATAAAATAGATGCTGGAGTAAAGGATCGAATAACTTCCAGATTCATCAGGTAAAGTCAGTTTTGAACGATTTCCTTTTAGTTTGCCAGTCAGTTTTTGGTTTGAAGCTGATTTACTGCCCGGACGAAAGCATCAGGTATTTTAAACTGAAAATCAGAATAAGCAGGTAATCATATGAAAATCGAAAACCAATTAATCAAAAAGTACAGATACATCATTGCAGCATGTACTGTTTTGGGTCTGGTATTTACAAGTGGCTGCAGCGATAATGATACTACCGGGCCTCAAACAGACCAGGTATCATCCTTATCGATACACCCGGAAACAGCTTCTCTTGAAGCCGGAGATCAAGTAGATTTTTCGGTAGTACTGTTATCCGCAACCGGTGAGGTGTTGAGCCCCGATGATTTCGATATCGAATGGCAGTGGTGGTCAACAGATCCGGATGTGTTTACCGTGGAGCCGGGAGGGCTGGCAACCGGAGAAAATCCCGGTGAAGCTTATTGCATGGTGGAAGTTGTTGTTGCTGTGAGCCATAAAACGAATACATTACCGGATAAATTAGTGGTACAGGCAGGCATATTGCCAACTAATGTATCCGGATATTTTCGCACAGCAAACATAACCTTAACAGCTGAGAACAGAGAGTTGTCGCCGTTTGAGAATGTTTCTTTCAAGAAAGAAATGAGGTTCAATGGCCGGGATTCTGCATTTGTGGTGGTTTTCTAGTGCGTTTTCATGAATTACCCTCTTTTGTTGCAGCCCATAAATCAATTTCCGTGCTCAAATGATAGAGCCCGTTCATTTTTCAGGCTTTCAATTGTAAAGGCACCCGGGTAATTGATTTATCAAATCATGCCTCCCGAAAACTTTAAAAAAAGATTATGAGTAAAGAATATTCCAATTCAGATTTCGACACAGAAACATTAACAATAGATGAGGAAGTAATACAAGATTTTGCAGCATCTTTACGGGGTGAATTGGTCACTCCGGACACGCCGGAATACAATGAAAGCCGTACCATTTACAACGCGATGATTGACAAAAAACCGGCCTTGATAGTCAAATGTGAAAATGCCGGAGACGTCATTTTAGCAGTGAATGTTGCCCGTGAACACAATCTCGATGTATCTATACGAAGCGGGGGGCATAACGGGCCCGGCCTTGCGCTTGTGAATGAAGGGCTGGTAATTGATTTATCACGTATGAACGGAGTGAGGGTTGACCCGGTCAACAGAACCGCTCGTGTTGAGGGGGGATGTACCTGGGGAGATGTAGATCATGCTACCCACGCCTTTGGCCTGGCTACTCCGAGCGGGGTGATTTCAACAACCGGTGTGGGCGGACTGACACTGGGCGGTGGTCACGGCTACCTGACCCGTAAACTTGGATTAACGATTGATAACCTGATCAGTGCCGATGTTGTACTGGCCGACGGCAGTCTGGTTCATGCGAATAATGAAAAAAACGCAGATCTGTTCTGGGCTCTGCGCGGTGGTGGCGGTAATTTCGGAGTGGTAACCTCATTTGAGTACAAGCTGCATCCGATAAAAAACGTGATAGCCGGTCCGCTTTTCTGGCCGATAGATCAGATTGAACCAACCCTGAAATGGTATCGCGACTGGCTGCCGCAGTTACCTGAAGATGTGTACGCTTTTTATCTCACTGCTGAAGTGCCTGGAGCCGAACCATTCCCCGATGATATTCAGGGAAAAAAAGTTTGCGGATTACTATGGTGTTACACCGGTACTGCAGATCAATTTGAGAAATATATTCAGCAGGCAAGGGATGTTGCTGAACCATTATTTGAATTTACCCCGGAAATGCCATATCCGATGCTTCAGGCAATGTTCGACGGATTGTATCCACCGGGTGATCAATGGTACTGGAAGGGTGATTTTGTGAAGGAATTGCCAGAAGAAGCCGTTGAAATACACAAACAGTTTGCTGAAGTGCCAACGGTAAAATCAACCATGCATCTGTATCCTGTTAACGGGGCTGCTCACAAAGTGGATAAAGATGAAACCGCCTGGGAAAAAAGGGATGCGATTTGGTCTATGGTCATAGCCGGCGTAGACCCGGATCCGGGAAATGTTAAAAAAATCAAAAAATGGGGTCGGGACTACTGGGAAGCTCTCCATCCTTATACTCTTGGAGGTGCCTATATCAATTTTATGATGGAAGAAGGGCAGGACCGAATCAAAGCTACCTATGGTAAAAATTATGAGCGATTGCAGAATGTGAAAGCCAAATATGATCCGGATAACTTTTTTCATGTGAACCAGAATATTAAACCGGGGTGATTGGATTTAGCTGGTTCTAATATTCATAACAGGCTGGCAATGACAAATTCCTTTAACCATTTTAATAAACTCATAACAGAGCCCTTAAAAGAATAAGGTGGTTAAATACACCAAATAATAATCTCAATTGATCATAGGAGGATTACCAATGGAAAATTTTGAGGGTAAAGTGATCCATTCAAGCCAGTTTACAGACAGAGAGTTGGTCAGGAATAAAAAGGTTATTGTAGCAGGTGCAGGAAAATCGGCTCTGGATTGTGCAGCCTTTGCAGCAGAATACGCAGCATCGTCAACACTGGTATTCAGAAAACCACACTGGATGATACCCCGTTATTTACATGGTAAACGGTTAGATTATATTCTGTTTAATCGTTTTTCAGAACAGATTTTCCCGGCGTATCATAATGCTTCCAGAATCAAGCGGATGTTCCGTAAGGTTGCTGCACCGCTTCTCTGGGTATGGAGAAAGGCTGTAAACATAATTGTAATACGGCAAGCCGGCATCCCGCACTCAATGAAGCCAAAAGTGCCGGTAATATCGGGGATCGAAAACAACGGGATTGGAACGGAATTTTACGAAATCCTGCAAAAAGGACACGCAGAGATCAGGCAGGCAACAATCGAATCAATTTCTGGCAAAAACCGGATTGTACTGAATACCGGTGAACAGCTTGAAGCAGATCTTGTGATATTAGCTACCGGGTGGCGGCAGACAATTTCATTTCTTGATGAGAAACTTCAAAAGAAAATCCGGAAAAATGGCTGGTTTCAGCTCTACCGGCATATCCTGCCACCACTGGAACGTGACATGGGGTTTATCGGGTATGCATCTTCGGGTAACGCTCCGCTAACATCAGAAATATCCGCACACTGGCTCTCTCAGCATTTCAGAGGTGAATTGGAGCTGCCTGATCCATCTGAAATGATGCAGGAGATAAATAAGGTTCGAAGCTGGACTCAAAAGGTGTTTCCCCGCCGTAATGACGGGTACTTTATAGGGGCATACATAGGCAGTTATATTGATGAACTGATGAATGATATGGGCTTGGAAACCCGGAGGAATCGGGGATTAATCAGTGAGTATTTCAGACCTCTATGGGCAAAACGATATAAAAATGTGACAGATGAGAGAAACAATAACCATAAAAGATGATCAATTCATCGGATTTTTTTGGCTTTTACAGATAGCATGAACATTTAAAATATTTAAAAGTTTGATCTATGTCTGATCCCAAAACATTGAAACAATCCCACGAAAGGGTTAAACGGCTATTAACCATAAAGCCGGAAAAAGGACAATATACCACTACAACAAAAGTAAGGCTTCTGAACGGAACCACCTGTGAAGTAGAGCACAAACACTGGAAATTTATGGCCGACATCGGGAAAGAAGAAGGGGGAAATGATGCCGGTCCCGGGCCCGGTGTGCTTCAACGCGGGGCTCTGGGCAGCTGCCTGGCCATTGGATACGCGAAATGGGCTGCATTTCTGGACATTCCTGTTCAGGGTATTGAAGTTGATGTGGAAGCCGTAGTGGATGCACGCGGTACCTATGGTCTGGACGGAATTGAACCGGGATACCAGGGACTGAAATATAAAGTATATATCGACAGCCCTGCATCTGAAGATGAAATCATGAAGATTATTGAAAAAGCAGACAATCACAGTCCACTGCTGATGGATTTTAAAAAACCGCTGAAGGTTGAGAGAGAGGTATGTTTAGTGTAACAAATTACCAAAAATTGTAACCTAATTATGGAACCAACATTACAACGTCGTGTGCAGCGCTATGGCTGGGATAAAGCCGCGAAATTTTATGATGACTCCTGGAAAGAACAACTGAAACCGGCACAGGATAAATTGCTGGAGATGATATCCCTGAAATCCGGGGAAAGAGTTTTGGAAACCTCCTGTGGTACCGGGCTTGTAACCATACGTGCTGCCCGGCAGATTGAACCCGAAGGCGAATTGATTGCTACCGATCTCTCTGAGAAGATGATTGGTGAGGCGAGACGTCTGGCGAAAAAGAGATCGGTTTCAAATGTCCGCTTCCTTCGTATGGACGCTGAACAGCTTGAATTCGGGGAGAATGAATTTGATGCTGCTTTTTGCAGCCTTGGGTTGATGTATTTTCCGTTTCCGGTAGTAGCTTTGAAAGAAATGTACCGGGTTCTGAAACCCGGCGGAAGAGCTGTACTTGCAGTCTGGGGTGAACGTAAAAAATGCGGCTGGGCTGAAATTTTTCCTATTGTTGACAGAAAAGTTGCCTCGGATGTCTGCCCCTTGTTTTTTCAGCAGGGAACCGGAAATACAATCAAATACTCTTTCCGGGAAGCCGGTTTTGAAGAAGTGGAATATATACGTTTTCAGGTAAACCTAAATTATTCATCTCAAAAACAAGCACTTATGGCAGCATTTGACGGTGGCGCTGTTGCACTGGCCTATCAGAAATTTGATGAACAGACCAAAGAAGATGTTCACAATGAATATCTTGCATCAATTGAGCCATACAGAAAAAATGAAAGTTATCAGATACCCGGCGAATTTGTAGTAGTGAAGGGTATGAAGGAGATAACTAAAAAAATTTAAGTAATTAATATACAATAAGGTGTGATTCCTGATTTTTTACTTGAACTGGTACACCCGCACATAATCCACAATTAATGATTGCGGAAATTCTGTTGTATCGTCAGGTCTGCCCGGCCAGTTGCCGCCAACAGCCAGATTTATCAACAGATGAAAGCGGGCATTGAACGGATAGTTGTGTGGAAGCAGATGAGATGGAGTAATCGAAAAGTAATGATTTCCATCTACAAACCACTTAATTTCATTCAGGCTCCATTCGATCGAAAAGACATAGAAATCATCGGCAAACGTTCCTTCGTTGAGGGTATATTCTTTGCCTGTCCACTGGTTTTCCGGCCAATCGGGCCCGTAATGTACAGTACCGTGAATGGTTTCCGGTTCATGTCCCACCAGCTCCATGATGTCGATTTCTCCGCTTTTGGGCCATCCACCAAAAACTTCATCGGTTGGAAGCATCCAGATAGCCGGCCAGATGCCCTGGCCTTCCGGCAGTTTTGCCCGTATTTCAAAACGGCCATACATCCAATCGCCTTTCTCATAAGTTCGTATTCTGGACGATGTATAGTTCATATTTCCAAATCTCTCTTCCCTTGCAACAATATGAAGCATATTATTTTCGATAAAAATATTATCCTCATGATCGGTGTAATACTGGAGTTCGTTATTCCCCCAGCCAACAAGTCCAAAATCTGTTCCGGTACCGTACTGATAACTCCATTTAGTCAGATCCAGCTCATCTCCATCAAACTCATCATACCACACAAGCTGCCATTCCGGTTCTGAAGGCGGATCATCATCAGGTGGCATAAGATGATTGTCATTCGCAGAGTCTGTGGAACTGCTGCATGCAAACAGCAAAATAAAAAAAATGATGGGGAGACAGTAGAATTTGGATTTAATCATAACCTGACTGAGTAGTTCATTTTTTTATCAAACCACAATTTAGCAAAAAAACATGAATGTCTGGCGCAAACAAGATCTGATAAAGTTACTTTTATAGCTCAAACCTCAAACCTCAAACCTCAAACCTCTCTCCTACCCTTAAGCCATCTCTCAAATTCAATCACACTTTTCGTATTCAGCACGCGTGCAGGTTCAAACATTGCTTTCCGTGCAACCATCACACCATAACGAATGTCATCAATGCCCTCAATACTGTGGGCATCGGGGTTGATGGAGGTGAGAAGGCCGGTTTCTTTGGCTATGTTTCCGTAGCGCCAGTCGAGGTCGAGCCTCCATGGACTGGCATTAACTTCAATGGCTACACCCCGCTCTGCTGCCCATGCGATGATCTGATTCAGGTCAATATTGCTTCCATCCCGCCTTAGAAGCAGTCTGCCGGTAGGGTGGCCAATCATTGTGGTGTACGGATTTTCGATAGCTCTCCTGAAACGCTCCATCATCTTTTCACGGGGCATTTCAAGCCCGCTGTGTACACTTGCAATCACAAAATCGAACCCTTCAAGGATAACATCCGGATAATCGAGAGAGCCGTCTCCCAAAATGTCTGATTCGGTTCCTTTTAAAATCCGAAAGTCTTTTCCGCTGCTTTTAATTCTTTCATTCAGATCATCAATTTCATCCCACTGTTGTTTTACATCATCGATGGTGAGTCCGCCGGCATAGGCAGCTGTGCGGGAGTGGTCGGAGATACCCAGGTATTCATATCCACGTTCGATGCACGCTTCTGCCATCTGGCGGATGGAGTATTTGCCATCGCTCCAGGTACTGTGAGCATGAATCACACCGCGGATGTCGGAGGTAGAGACAAGCTCCATGGTTTTGTTTTCGGCATAAAACTCAAACTCACCGCGGTCTTCACGATGTTCGGGCAGCACAAAATTCAGGCCAAGTTTTTGATAGATCTCCTCTTCCGAAGAGGTTTCAACAGGCTGGTCAAAATCGGTTTCCTTCTCTTTTAGCATGAAAAGGCCATATTCATTAAGAGCCATGCCTCGTTCGCGTGCACGCTGACGCATCACAATATTATGTTCCTTGCTTCCGGTAAAGTACATCAGTGCAGCGGGATATTCCGCAGGTTTTACAATACGCAGGTCAACCTGCCGGCCATTCCCGGTTCTCACGGAGCTTTTCGTATCCCCCCGGCCAAGGATTTCTACCACAAGTTCGTGTGAGGTAAATGCATTAAAAATATTGTCTCTGTGCTGCTCTTCAGCTGCTGCGATAATATCAATATCACCAATAGTTTCCCGGAAACGGCGGAGTGAACCTGCAATTTCGCACTTCTGAACACCGTTGAGAGTCTTTACAAATTCAAAAATGGGTTCTGCATTTTCGAGGGCCTGATCGAGCCGGGCCCGTTCACCAAAAGTTTCCAGGTACTCGATCGACTTAAGGATTTTCTCTGCCGATTTTTGTCCAAGCCCCGGTAGCTGTGCCACGGCCCCGCTTTGACATGCCTCCTTTAGCTCTTTGATTTCGGTTATACCCAGTTCCTGATGAATTTTGGCAATATTTTTTGGCCCCAGCCCGGAAATATTGAGCCATTCAATTAAACCTGCAGGTACTTTTTCTTTCAGCGATTCGAGTACCGGCATTGTGCCGGTTTTGTGAAAGGCTTTGATGTCTTCCGCGATTGATTTTCCAATTCCCTTGATATCTGTTAGGGTGTCATTATCAATATGGGTGAGTATATCTTCATTAAGGCCTTCAATGGTTTGTGCGGCCCTGTCGAACGCAATAGCCCGGAACCGGTTTTCACCGGCAAGCTGCATCAGGTTAAATACTTCGCGAAGTTTTTCGGCAACGTCCTGGTTGGTCATATCGGGTTTATATATGTTGGATTTTGATCTGCATGAAAGTAAAAAGAACTGAATTCAGCCGAAAACAGTTTATGAATGGTTTTTTTTTGGAGGGCCACGAAGGCGCGAAGACACGAAGATTATTTGTGATGAGTAGATCTATTCCGGAGTTGTAAATGAACATCAGAGGTTCGTATATTTGAAGTCTTGCTTTATAAAAGTTAAGAATAAAATTATCCCTTGCCCTGGTCTCATCTGCGCGTAAAGCTTCGATGAGCATGGGTGGAATTGATCGGGGTTAAAACTCCGGATTACTATTAAAATGAAAATGCCCTGGTGGTGGAATTGGTAGACACGCTATCTTGAGGGGGTAGTGCTGGAAACGGCGTGCTGGTTCGACTCCAGTCCAGGGCACATGAAGCCTTGTAAGTGATTCACTTGCAAGGCTTTTTTTATTTAGGTACCAACATTGATACAAACATTGTGCCATTTTCATATCTGTGCCAGAAATTGACTTTGGTTTTCTGATGTATTGAAGTACTTTCATCATGAATTAGGTCTTTTCTCATATATCATAATCCCAAAATCTCTAATAATCTAATTTATAGCATTTTGATATATGAAAACTGCAAGAATGCCGTATAAATTGATTATCCTTTACTTATACATTATGGTGTTCTAAATTGAGGGGATATGAATGTATTGGCTAAATGACCTGTAAATCAAAAGGACATGGATAAGGATGAGTAAATCACATAGTGATATCATATCAGACTATTCCAATTCCCAAGCACGTAACAAGATTGTGTTTCACCGGGATGAAATTGCTGATATTCATACCATAAATATTGGACGTCGAATATCCGAGGTGATTTTTAACTTCAAAGATCTTGAAAAAATCCCAATGAGGGTTTTAAATGAATTAGAATTGAGCCTGATCGCATCTTTGACCAAGCATGATCAGTACGGAAATTATATTTCTATTGAAAACCCGGGAATCCTTTTTGAAAAAGATCTGAAACTGGACTTTTCCAGAGTTCTTGACAATTACTCGCAGAACAACGTGCTTTTCGTTAAGTGGGAAGGAGAAATCGATTCAGATAACATTTACTTTTTGTCTAAAGAAGCCGGTATAAAAATCAATTTGAAGAACCTAAGCCATATTGTACTATGAAGTATAGAGAACTCTTGAATTTCGAGCCAATTACCGAAGTAGTGAAGTTTGGCCTTATTGGCGAATCTGACTACCAGAAATCTTTGGTAAAAACCTTTGTGTTTTCAGAAACTTTTAAAAAGCATCTCGTACCCCTGATGATTCGAAATCTCGATTTCAACTACTCAGGAGAATCTTTTGGGTTACAAGTTGTGGGTAATTATGGTACAGGTAAGTCTCACTTAATGTCCCTGGTGTCGCTGTTGGCAGAAGATGACTCTTTACTTGATTTGGTTAATGATGAAAAACCAAAAAATGACCTTCAAGCTATTGCAGGAAAATTCAGGGTTTTGAGATTTGAGCTCGGAAATACAGAGAGCCTTTGGGAGGTGATTACCTTTCAGCTGGAAAATTTTCTAAAGAAAATTGGAATTGACTTCTCTTTTGATGGACACGGTCCAAAACCTTATTCCGACAAGCTGCTATTGATGATGGGTGAGTTCGAAGAAAAGTTTCCGGACAAAGGTTTATTGGTGGTTATTGATGAGATGCTGGCGTATCTGAAAGGTCGAAGTCAAGCTGATAAACTGAATCAGGATTTAGCTGTACTGCAGGCCTTGGGGCAAGTTTGCGATAAATCCAAGTTTAAATTCATGTTTGGCGTTCAGGAAATGATTTACCATTCACCTGAATTCCAATTTGCTGCCGATATGCTGCAAAAAGTGAATGACCGTTATAAGGACATCATGATTACCAAAGAAGATGTCGCCTATATAGTAAAAAATCGACTTCTTAGAAAAGATGAGCATCAAAAACTTAAAGTTAAAAAACATCTCGATCCGTTTTTGAGCCTCTTCACGGATATGCATGGCCGGACACAGGACTATGTTGAGCTTTTCCCTGTACATCCAACCTACTTTGAGAATTTTGAAAAAATCAGAATTGGAAAGAGCCAAAGAGAGGTACTGAAGACCTTATCTCATCAATTTTCAGAGATCCTGGATAGCAATGTTCCTGTTGATAATCCAGGATTGCTTACCTACGACCGGTATTGGGAAGATATTCAACGTAGCCAGGATTTAATGGCTATTCCTGATGTGAGAAAGGTGAAGGAGATCACAGACACCGTATATGATAAAATTGTCTCTTTTTTTACAGGTGCAAGAGCCTCTAATAAGCCAGTAGCCATGCGAATTGTAAATGCATGTGCAATCAAGATCTTGCAACAGGAATTGCAAAAACAACATGGTACGAACACAGAGCAGCTTGTGGATGATTTATGCCTGACTAATAATTTGGCTACAGATAGAGACTTTTTGATAGATATCATCGATTCAACAGCCCAGCAAATCATTACAGCAACATCCGGCCAATATTTCGATAAAGATGCTGATAATGCAGAATACCATTTACGCATTGAGGGGGGAATAAACTTTGATCAAAAAATCAAGGATTATGCGGCTACAATGGCCGATTCTCAAAAAGACGAATATTTTTTCAAGTTTCTTGAAGTTAATCTGCCATTGGATCACAATACCTATCGTACCGGTTTTCGTATTTGGGAACATAGCATCGATTGGAAATCTCATAAAACCTATCGAAACGGTTATATTTTCTTTGGCAACCCCAATGAAAAATCGACCACACATCCCCGGCAGCATTTCTATATGTATTTTATGCCGATTTTCGATGAGAGTAAAAAAAGGCGGAACCATGAAGAGGATGAAGTTTATTTCATCTTTGATGGACTTTCAAAAGAATTTAAAGATGCAGTAACGCTTTATGGAGCAGCACTTGCATTAGAGGTGCGTTCAGATAGTTCACAAAAACCGATTTACCGTCAGAAAATAGATGCTTTAAATAAGAAAGCACGTGCATTATTTGATCAGGAGTATGTTCAGGTCACACAAGTGGATTACCAGGGGAAAGAGTTACCTTTGAGTGGTTATCCCCTCCCGGGTGCAGGAGCCAGTAAAGAGCAAATTTTTTCTGCTGTAGCATCCTTAATACTCGAAGATTGGTTTGCAGACGAATGCCCTCATTATCCGAAATTTACACAGTTGAATACACCTGTTGCCAAAGACAACTTTGAGCGGATGATCAAACAGGCTTTAACCAAAATTGTTAATCCAGACCAACCAAACCGTGATGGAGAAGGTATTATGGCCGGATTAGGCTGTTGGATTCCCGGCCAATTGGACTACAGCCATTCACCTTATGCAAAAAGTTTGCTTAAAATGCTCGAAGCAAAAGGCGAAGGAAAAGTCCTGAATAGAGATGAAATCATTACATATGTAGAAAGAAGCGACAACCTCTGGATTACGATAGATTTTCAAATTGAAGCTGAACTGGAATTTGTGGTAATGGCAACCCTTGCTGCCCTGGGCGAGATAGAAATATCCCTGAATTCCGGTAAATCAATCAATTCTACCAATCTGAATGAGTTAAACAATATTCAGAAGCAGGATTTTTATTCTTTTACACATATCAACCCACCGAAAGGGATCAATCTTGCAGCTTTGAAAGCCATGTTTATTGAAATGTTAGGAAGGGATTTAAGCAGCCATTTAAAAGACCCTTCCACATATACGCATTTGGTGGGTGCTGCTGATACGTGGGCAAAGCGCAGTGTAACCACGCTCAGCAAAATACAAGGTGGGTTGATTTTTCATGGTATTGAAATCATTAGCCAGGAAGAAGCGCAGAATTATCGCAACGATTTTAAAGCCTTTGCAGGATTTTGTGACAAACTGGCGAATTATACTTCAGAAGCGAAAATCAAAAATTTTCCTTATACCCTCGAAGTATTAAACAAAATTCTTCCCATCAAAAAAGATGTTGAACGTGTAAAAAATCTGATCGATGAATTGGATACCCTGAACAGGGATATTCAATACCTGCAACAATGCAAACAGTACATTACTCAACATGAGTTTAAAAAAGAGGTAAACGATACGGTTAATCTTTTGGAATCTGTTTTGAAAACAGGCAATAATGACAAATTGAATAAGTACAAATCGGATCTGCAATTACTAAAAGAGCGATATGCCGACTGGTATCTCGAACAATACCTGAGACACCGTATCTCGCAAAAAGACCATACCCAAAAAATTGCCCTGCTTGACTCAGACGCCAAAGCCATTTGTGATGTTCTAAAAGATGCCGATTTTCTTTCTTCCGGGGAGTATATTCAATGGCTTATTCAAATCAATAAATTACAACCGGCCGATAGCAGGGTAAATAAAAACCTGATTCTCACAGCACCATATCAGGATTTTAACCCGCATGATTTTGAAGGAGATAAAATATTGAGCCTCAAACAACTGAAAAATGATTTGGAAGAACTTTTAGCCCAATGGACGGATTCACTGAAAGAGAGCCTGGAAGATCCAATGGTGAAAAAGAAAATGAACCTCCTTGATGATGGTACTCAAAAATTACTTGCCGATTTTAAAACCGGTGTCATTGAACTGGCCAAAGACAATGCCTTACGTATCCGAAATGCCATTATGGATCTACACAAAGGCCTGGAAAAAGTTGAGCTTAGCCTGGATGGGATGAAAGTTGCATTCAATAAACCACTTACCCCGGATGAAGCCATTGAAGCCTTTAAAGCCTATATAAATCAAATTGCCAAAGGTAAAGATCGGGATAAAATCAGAATTATTTTGAAATAACAACCATGCCTATTCATCTGAATATCGAGGATTTGCTTTCATCCCGTACTGTAGAGTCGGAACGTATTGAGTATAAGCAAGGCTGGAATCCTGATGCCATTTACAGAAGCATCTGCGCATTTGCTAACGATTTCGACAACACCGGGGGTGGATATATTTTCATTGGTGTGGAAGAAGATAAACATACTCGTACTGCCAAACGGCCCGTGTATGGCTTAACCCCGATTGAATTAGCAGAAATCCAACAAAAAATGATTGGCTTCAACAATTTGCTTAAGCCTGTTTATCACCCTCATTTATTCATTGAGTCTGTTGATGATAAACAAATTATTGTGCTTTGGGCACCCGGTGGGTCAAACCGGCCCTATCAGGTTCCGGAAGCAATTACAGCCAGAGAAAAACGATACTTTTATTATATACGAAAATACTCTAACTCCATAAAGGCAAATCTTGAAGAGCAACAAGAGTTGATTTCGTTGGCTAATAAGGTCCCATTTGATGATCGTGCCAATACACAAGCGCAAATTGAAGATATTTCCACGCTGCTTGTAAAAAACTATCTCATTAAAATAAAAAGCCGTCTTGCAGAACGGGTTGGCAAAATTCCCGATTATGAATTATTTGGACAAATGGAGCTTATATCAGGGCCTGATGAGCATCTCTTCCCAAGAAATGTGGGGTTGATGCTTTTCTCGGAAAATCCGGAAAAGTTTTTCCATTATACGCAGGTAGATATAGTGGAGTTTCCTGAAGGGGACTCAGGTGTGTATTATGAACAAGACCCCATCACCGGTCCTGTTCCCGAGCAAATTAACCGTACATTAAACTTCCTGAAAGATAAACTTGTAAAGGAGAAGGTTGTTAAGCCAACAGATAAGGCCGAAAGTATTCGTATTTACAGTTATCCTTACCAGGCCCTGGAAGAAACTGTGGTCAATGCCTTTTATCACAGAGACTACCAACAGAGAGAACCTGTTGAAATACGCATTTATCCGAATTCCATTGTAGTTATCAATCATGGCGGCCCGGATCGTTCAATCCGTTTAGAAGCATTTAGTCAAGGGCTGGTACGCAACAGAAGATACCGTAATCGCAGGCTTGGTGAGTTTTTAAAAGAACTGGAACTCACCGAAGGCCGGGCAACTGGTATTCCAACGATTTTAAAAGCTTTGAAAGATAATGGCTCTCCTGCTCCGCGTTTTAACACAGACGATGAGCGTACTTTTTTTGAAGTGGAACTATTCATACATCCTGCATTTAAAGAGAATCCACCATTTTGGCTTGACAGTAAAGAACTGATACCTACCATCGAAGGAATCGATGCCCTGTTAGAAAAATTGCTTGATCATCATGAATTGAATCATGCTGAGCTTATTCATAGTATCATAGCTGGTAACCAGGCTGGTACCATAGCTGAGGAGATGAAAACCATAGATAATCAAGTACATAAGTTGACAGGCTCGATAAATAGTACCACAGCCGGTACCATAGCTGTCGCTGTAGCAGCTGCCATTCCGGAAAAAGAGAGGAAAATCCTGGCCATGGCAATGCAGCCACAGGGCAGAGAAACACTGCTCACTCATATTGGAGTCTCCAATCAAAGGAAAAACTACGAAAATTATATGCTGCCCTTTGTCGAAAAAGGATGGCTTACCATGACTATCCCCGACAAACCAACCAGCCCCAATCAACAATATCTGACTACCTTAAAGGGCCGGTTAGTGTTGAACTTTTTAAAACTACAGGCAACATGAGCAGCGAAAAAAAAATTACCGTTTTAGGAAAGTCCTTTAATAGCGAAGAAGAACGCCGCTCTTACTTCCGCGAAGAACTCCGCAAAAAACTTCCGGAACTCAAGAAAATGGAAGGCTTCCC